>NZ_JBHMIO010000033.1:0-56826 GCF_048060275.1 Micromonospora sp. LOL_015 | reverse complement strand
GACCGTGGAGCGCGGGTAGGACCGGGACCCGTCCCGGCACCGCGCGGTGAAACGGTAACCCACCAGAACGTCGCGCGTGTCACGCGCGGCGTGGCTGGAATCGCCGCCGTTTAGGGCGGCGAGGATGTCAACCCGCAACCTGCGCTGCCCCGTCAGCCCTGGTGACCGCGCGGCGCTCCTCGGCAAGGTGGTCTGCGTGTCGCGTCGAAGCTGAGCGTGTCCGCCCGTAGCGGGGGCAGGAGCGCGGGCCACCAGGTCGCGGTGTCGCCGGGGTGAACGGATCGAAGGCGCCTGGATCAGCCGCCAACGAAACGCGCACGGGTGCCACTCAGGTGAGGACGACCAGGTCCAGGGCGTCAACCACGGGTCTGGTCTCACGTTGCGCTGCCTTGCGCAGTCGGGCCAGGCCTGCCGCGTACTCGTCGTCGCTTATCAGTTGCAGAGGCGTGTGTGCCTCGCGGCGCAGTGCCGTCGCGGCCTCGCGTAGTGAGGCCGCTGTTACCTGCGGGACCTGTTCGCGGCCGACGGTGACGAACCCGGCGGCGGTGAAGGCTGCTTCGACGTCGGCCACGCTGGGGTAGGTGTCGAGCACACGGATGGCTTCGGGGAAGTAACGGAACAGGGTGATCGCTTGGTGTCGGCCGGCGAACGCGGAGCGAATCAGCACCGGGCCGCCGGGGCGGACGACCCGGCGTAGTTCTCGGGCTGCACGGTGCAGGTCTGGCACGTGGTGGATGACCGTGGAGATCCAGGCGGCGTCGACGCTGCCGTCGTCGAGCGGGATGCGCTCGGCGTCGCCATGCACGACAGGCTGGTACATCGAGCGGGCGCGCATCGCCTCGGAGGGCTCGACCGCCGTGACCTCGATACGGTCGTACCAGGCGGTGAAGGCTCGCGCCCACATTCCGGTGCCCGAGCCGAGGTCGAGTATTCGCATGCCTGCCTGGGGGTCAAGGTGTCGGGTCACGGCTTCCCGCCAGGCTGAGAGTCCGTCGTCGGTGAGGTGACGGGTCGCCTCGAACGCCGCGGCGTCCGCGTTGTCGTACGTGATCCGAGCCATGCCTTGACCCAACTGCCTGGGCATCCGAGGAAGCAATGAAGTTATCTCAACAACGAATCGGTTGTTGATGGTGCGACACGCACATAAGGCGCAGAAGCGACGATTCTTGTAGGACGTGAGGTCCTCCGATAAACCGGTCTCACCACAAGAATCCGTCACCAAGAGGACCCCACGCGATCACTTATCGTGCCACACTCGACGTCCCGAGGGAACTCGTCGCCTACGTGGCGAGCCTGCTCCGCGCCCACCGACGCACGCTGGGAACACGCAAGGGCACCCGCCTGCTCACCTGCTGGCGGCAAGCGGTGTTCGGCCTGGTCTGGTTCCGTGACCGTGGCGTGGACATCCCCCAACTCGGCACCGGATTCGGGCTGTCCCGGCCAACCTCCTACCGCTACCACAACGAGGTCCTGACGGTGCTGTCCGAGCAGGCGCCGGACCTGAACACCGCCCTCGACCGGGTCGAGGCCGAGGGCTGGTCCCACCTGATCCTGGACGGCAAGATCGTCGACAGCGACCGGTACGCGGAGAAGACGGTCAGCCGCAAGGGCGAGACCATCGACGCCTACTACTCCGGCAAGACCCACGGCTTCGGCGGCAACATCCAGGCGCTGATACGCCCCGACAGTTTCCCAATATGGGTCTCCAGTGTCGCTCCCGGCTCGGTCCACGACCTGCGTGCCGCTCAGGAGACCGTCCTCGGCGCGCTCTACGCGGCGGCCGCCCGCGGCCTGCCCACCCTCGCGGACTCCGGGTACGAAGGGGCAGGTCGCGGCGTCCACACCCCGGTGAAGAACCCGGCCGGTGGGCACCGGCTCCACGTCGACAACCGGACCTACAACACGCTCCTGCGGGCGATGCGGTGCCTCGGCGAACGCGGATTCGCGTTGTTGAGCCAGAGATGGCGTGTCCTGCAAGGCGTCACCACCCCGCCGACGAAGATCGGCGATATAGCCAGAGCGGCCCTCGTGCTACTCCACTTTGAACATGGATACATACCTCGTTGAGATAACTTCAATGGTGCAGAGGTGTGACGAACCGCCCAGGCTGACGGGCTGCCGGCCAGGTGCGGTTTACGTAAGGTCGGTCCATCGGTGCGGACTCTGACGTGCGGCGCTGGCTACGGCAGGGTACGGATCCGGTGGAGTTCGAGGTCGGCTTTGTCGTTGAGGGCGGGGGTGAGGTGCGTCGGCACCTGGTCGATGTGGTAGATGTCGCGTTCGAGCAGGTGCCGGCGGTCCGCTCGTTCCCGTCGTACTGGTACGGCAGCCGCCATTTCCCACCCCTCACAGAGTGGATCATGGAGAAATCGCCGCCCTCCGGGATCCGTATCACTTCCGGCTCCGGTCACGCCTCCTGTCGCCTGAGCGGTTCGAGGACAGGTAGTCGATGTCCGTCACCGAGTCGCTTGACGGTGGATATGGTCCCCGGATGCCCGATGCGATCTTTGCCCACCCTCTCCTCGCAGGTATCTACGACGCTTTCGACGGAGACCGCGACGACCTGGCCGCCTACCTCGCGATCGCCGGCGAGTTGACCGCGAACCTCGTGCTTGACATCGGTTGCGGGACAGGATCCCTGGCAATCCTGCTCGCTGGAAGCGGCTACAATGTCGTGGGCGTCGACCCGGCCGAAGCGTCACTCAAGGTCGCGAAACTGAAAGATCAGGCAGGGAGGGTCCGCTGGATTCATGGCGACGTCACGGCACTGCCGGCGCTCGATGCAGATCTGGCGACGATGACCGGGAACGTGGCCCAAGTCTTCCTTACCGACGACGACTGGGCGCAGACCCTCCAGGGCATCCACGCCGCCCTTCGCCCGAACGGCTATCTCGTCTTCGAAACCCGACGCCCCGAACATCGCGCTTGGCGGGAGTGGGCGGCGGACGTCGATCCGGTCTCCCTCGAGATCCCGGGCATCGGACTGGTGGAACGGCGCCTTGAGGTCACGGACATCAGCCTTCCATTCGTCTCCTTCCGATACGCCTACCGGTTCCTGGCCGGCGGCGAGGTCATCACATCTGACTCGACCCTCCGGTTCCGCGGCCGCGACGAGGTCGAATCGAGCCTGGCCGCCAACGGCTACCGAGTCCTCGACGTGCGGGAGGCACCCGATCGCCCAGGTCGAGAGTTCGTGTTCATCGCCGAACGTTCGACCTGAAGCAAGCCGACCCGAACAACCTAAACCTCCTGTCAGCTTTGTTGGCAGGCGACAGCGACAGCAGGACGGCTTGACGCGGCCGAGCCAGTCCGCCAGCCGCCACCAGACGTCACGCTTAGCTTGGCGCTGGCGACGACCTTGGCCTTGGAGCCGCAGGGGTGCCGACATCTGATGTGTCGATCCGTAGGCTTGTCCGGAATCGGCACGTCGGCGACGGTCTCGGCGAGGATGGTGCGGTGGCAGGCGCGGATCGACGGGGCCTCGGTCAGGTGTTCAACGAGGTGCCGGAACTGTACGACAGGGTCCGGCCAGGGTACCCCGACGCGCTGTTCGCCGACCTCGTCACCATCACCGGCATACGTGAGAGGTCGCCTGTGCTTGAGGTCGGCTGCGGCACCGGTCAGGCGACCCGTTCGCTGGCGGCGCTCGGGTGTTCGGTGACCGCCATCGAGCCGGGCGCGGGTATGGCCGCGCTTGCCCGCCGACGGCTCGCCACCTTCGGCAACGTCACCGTCGAGTCGTCGACGTTTGAGGAGTGGGACGACCGCGGTCGACGCTTCGACGTCCTCGTGGCAGCTTCAGCGTGGCACTGGGTCGATCCTGCGATCGGCTGGCGGCGGGCACGCGAGGTGCTCCACCCCGGGGGCTGGACGGCGCTGCTCGGCCACGTCGTCATCCGCCGGCCCGGCGAGCCGGAGGTGTACGCCGAGACCACCGATCTCCACGAACTGTTCTCCCCCGGCAATCCCGACTGGGGCCATCCGCCGCTTGAGGGCGACGTGCGCAGCACCGACAAGGGCCGGGGACTGGTCAACGATCCCGGCAGCCTGTTCAGCCCCACGATCGTGCGCTGGTACCCCACCGCTCAGTGGTTCGACGGCGACGGGTTCGCCGACCTCCTGCGCTCACAGTCGTCGTACCGCAGGCTCGACCACGACATCCGCGAACCACTGCTCGACGCCATCGCCGAACGCATCCGCACCCGCATCGGCGACCGAGCGGCACGCCGGTACCTGAGCGTCCTGCGTATCGGTCAGCGAGCGGAGTGAGCTCAGCGGTAATCCGGTCACGTTCTTCAATGGCGTCCGTTAGCTGGTGCTCCTACACGGACGCCAGCAGCTGCGTCAGCCGGTCCAAGCCGGCTCCGATCAGCCGGGCGTACTCGTCGTCGCCGAGGGCGTCGATGCCCGCCTGCGCGTGCCGCAGGTGTTCCCGGGCCCGGTCGAGGTCACCGAGTCTGCGGTGGCACTCGCCGAGGTTGAGGTGCAGCGACGGGTACAGGCCGGCAACCGGCAGGGCCACCCCGGCCTGCGCCACCCGGGTGTCGGTGAGCAGGTCGGCCGCAGCCAGGGCCCGCTGGTCCCAGAGCAGCTCCTGGTGCACGTCGTCCTGCACGTCGGCCATCGCGTGGGCGAGGACGCAGACGTGCAGCGGATCTCCGTCCTGTCCGCCGATCTCGTCCCAGATCCGCGCGAACAGGTCACGGGCGGCGTCCCGTTGGCCGCGCTGGTGGTGCAGCTGCACCCCGTCGTTGATGCGGGCGAGCGTGGCGTCGACGGTCATCGGTCGCTCCCGGCAAGAGGTACGTGTCGCGGCACCGATCGTACCGTCGGGCGATGGCCCGGGGTGGCGGTGAGCGCGAGCACCGCGGCCAGTGCGGCGGCTGCGTCGACAAGGGCCCGGGACCGGGCGGTGAGGTCGACGTCACGGACCGCCAACGCGGCGGTGACGTCGGCCGACCGCCCGGCGGAGCGCAGTCGCGGCATCAGGGCCCGCAGCGGTGCGACCCGGTAGCCGGCCTGGCGTAGCTGGTGCACGACGCGGGCGTCGCGGACCTGGGCCGGGGTGTAACGGCGCGGTCCGCCCGGTCGGTCGCGGCCGGGCACGACGAGACCCTCGGCGTGCCAGTGCCGCAGGGTCGATAGGCGTACGCCGAGAGCGGCGGCCAGCTCGGAGATGCTCATCGCGTCGCAGTCGCGTACGTCGTCGAGGGGTTCGGCGGTGATGGCCCGGGCGGCCAGCTGGGCCTGTCGCAGGTCGGCGCGGTCGGTGTGCAGGCGGGCGTGGGCCGCGTCGAGCAGGGCGAGCATCCGGTCGGCTGGGCGGCGGTGGGCGGCCCGGACAATCCTGCGCGCCTCGGCCGGTCCGGTCGCCGCGGCCAGGGCCCGGTAGGCCAGCGCGCACCGCAGGTGCAGTTCCCCGAAGACCCGGTGGCCGGTGGCGGTACGGGCCGCCGGCGGCAGGACACCGTCGCGTTCCAGGTTGCGGATCTGCTGAACGCCGTACCCGGCCCGCCGGGCGACGTCGACCGTGCGCATTCGCAGCGAGTGGAGACCTTCCGCCTTGTCCACCTGCTGTCGTGACCGTGAAGTCTCCATAAGCACTGCAATGTAACGCTTGAGGTATGACCCAGGACGAGATCATCGCGTTCGTCGCCGGTCTCGGCGACGTACTGACCCTCAGACCGGCGTCCGGCGACGGCACGCCGCCGATCAGCTGGGGCGACACGTTCTTCTACGTCTCGCCCGACGGCACGGTGCCGACCGGGCGGCAGCCGTTCGCGACGATCGTGACCAAGGACTACCCGGGCGACGCGACGTCGCGCCTGGACCGGCCAGGGGTGTTCCGGCTCAACGTCGCCGTCGGACGGGACGATTTCCTGCGGCACGCCGGGCATGAGCCTCGCGGGGCCGCCCCGGCCGGGGTCGATCCCGCCGCTGCCGACACCGTGTTCGCCCATCCCGTGTACGGGGCCGGCGGCTGGCTGGCGGTGGTCGACCCCGGTCCGCGCACCGACGCCGTGGTGCGTGATCTGCTGCGCGCGGCACACCGACACGCCGGCGCACACCACCGACGACGAGCCGGCAGGAGTTAGCGGGTGGGCGCGCCGGTGGTCACGCCGGTGTGCCCGGTCGGGGGACGTGGTTGACGAACACGACGCCGTCGATCGTGTCGAGCCGCGCCGGGTCCAGCGGGAAGTAGGCGAAGTCGGGGCTGACCCGGGGTACGGCTGCGGTGAGGGTCCGGGCCAGTCGGCGGGTGTCGACGAGGCAGGTGTCCCACGGCAGGGTGGCGAGGGCACCTTCGACGGTGTCCGGTGGTGGGGTGGCGTCGCCGAGGGTGCCGAGGGCGCAGGCCAGGTGGGCGTACCGGTCACCGAGGCGGGCCGCGGTGATCGCGCCGGCGCTCCACATCCGTAGCTGCTGGTCGCCGAACGACATGACGCTTCGGGTGCGCTGCAGGTGCAGGTTGTGGGCGAACACCAGGGCGGGGCCGTGGTCGGCGACGGCCCGCAGGTTGGCGGCCATCATGGCGTCCCGCAGCGCCGACAGCCGGGCGATCCTGGTCGGGGACGGGTCGGCCATCGCGTGGTGGTAGCGGAGCAGGCCGACGGCGGTACGCCCGTACAGTTCGGCCCGTTCGCGGTCGGCGGGGTCCAGCTGCGGCGCCTGGGTGTCGAGCAGCGCCAGCAGGTCGTCGGTGATCAGCCGGAGCTGCTGGGCGTCGGCGGACCGGCCGATCGACCGGGACGGGTCGGTGACGGTGGCCGGGTCGGACCAGCGGTCGTCCGGGCCGAGCAGCGAGTCGAGGGTGTCCCGGGTGCCGGGCGGCGGGTCGTCGAGCAGGTCGTGCAGGCCGGTGAGTGCCTGGCGTGGGCTGGCCGCCCAGTACTCCAGGGGACCGTCGAAGCCGTGGAACCGTAGTTTGTCGTCGTGGTCGGTGTTGTAGGCCCGCATCCAGCTGACCAGGTCGCGGTTGGCCGGTGAGGTGCCGAACTGGTGGCTGAAGCCGTGACGCATGACGTCGTCGAGGGTGCCGGTGCCGGCCGTGACGTACTCGTCGACGACGAGGCCCATCAGGCAGTCGCTTTCGACGGCGATCGACCGGTAGCCCTCGTGGGTGACGAGGTGCCGGAAGATGTCGTTGCGCAGCTGGCCGAGTTCCTCCACGAAGTGCCGGGCCTCACCGAGGCCGAGCAGCAGGGGGCGGGCGGGCAGCGACCGCAGCAACGCCGAGATGCCCGCGCCGTCGACGGGGCGGGCGGTGTCCGTGATATCCATTCCTTCAACGGTATCGTTGAAACAACGGTGTAAGGTTTGTGTGCGTTCGGCGCTGGGATGCTTCGTCAAGTCTCAAACAGTGGGGTAGCTGTGCGGCCGGTGGACCTGGCGCGGGAGCATGGTCTGTCCCCTCAGGCTGTGCGCAACTACGAGCAGGCCGGTGTCCTGCCGGCGGCTGCGCGGACCGCCGCGGGCTACCGGGTCTAATCGATCATGCGGGCGGTGAACCGGGGCGCCGTCGACGAGGCGCTGCGACGTGTCGACGACAGCCACTGCCAGTTGGTCGAGGACCGGCGTACCGTGCAGGCGGTCGAGGTCGCGCTGCGTGATCTGGTGCCGGTCGCGCCCGAGCGCGGCGGGACGTTCATCGGCCCGTTGGCGGCCCGGCTCGGTCTGCGCCCGGCCACCCTGCGTGCGTGGGAGGCCGCCGGTCTGGTCCGGCCGGGCCGGGACCGGCGGACCGGCTACCGGGTCTACGACGCCGACGACGTGCGGGACGTGATGCTGGTCCACCAGCTGCGCCGGGGTGGCCATCTGCTGGCGCAGATCGCGCCGTTGATCACCCAGGTCCGTGCGGTCGGTGGCGTCGCCCCGCTGGAGTCGACGCTGCGTGTCTGGCGGGACCGGTTGTCCGCGCGGGGCCGGGCGATGCTCGCCGGTGCCGCCGAACTGGACGCCTATCTGCGTGTCCGGGCGGCGGCGTCAGCCGGGTCGGCTGCGGGTGGGCCGGACTGATTCTCGGTGGCCGGGGTCGCCCGGTGCGGGTCAGACTCGTCCGGTGTCGACGTTCGACGAGCTGATCGCCGAGGCTTCGGCGGTGCCGGTGGCGGGCTGGGACTTCTCCTGGTTCGCCGGCCGGGCCACGGAGCAGCGGCCGTCCTGGGGGTACGCGCGGCTGCTGGGCCGTCAGATGGCCGGTGCCCGGCGGGCGGTGGATGTGCAGACCGGTGGCGGCGAGGTGCTGGCTGGCGTCACGTCGGTGCCGCCGCTGCTGGTGGCGACGGAGGGCTGGCCGCCGAACGTGGCCGTGGCGCGGCGGCGGCTGGCGCCGCTGGGTGTGCATGTCGTGCGCGCCGCGCAGGACGGCGGGCTGCCGTTGCGGTCCGCCTGTTTCGACCTGGTGGTGAGCCGGCATCCGACGGTGGTGGGCTGGTCCGAGGTGGCGCGGGTGCTGGCGTCGGGCGGTTCGTACCTGTCCCAGCAGATCGGCCCGGACTCGGTCGGTGAGCTGCGGGCGGCGTTGGGGGTGTCGGTGCCGCCGCGTGCCGATCAGCGTCCGGACCGGGTGCGGGAGGCGGCGACGGCGGCCGGTCTGGACGTGGTGGACCTGCGGGTGGAGTCGCTGCGGGTGGAGTTCTTCGACATCGCCGCGGTGGTCGTGTTCCTGCGGAAGGTGGTGTGGACGGTGCCGGGTTTCACGGTGGACCGCTACCGGGACCGGTTGGCGGCGCTGCACCGCAGGATCCGCGCCGAGGGGGTGTTCGTGGCGTACTCGCGTCGGGTGCTGGTGCGGGCGTACCGGCGGTGACGTTGGTACGCCCGGGAGCGGGCATTCCGCATCTCGCCAGCCAGACCGACCTCACCTAACCCCCTATATGCCCCCACAGGGGCTAGGTGAGGTACGCTCGTTGGGTCCGACCCTGCACCGAGGAGGCGAAAGCCGTGCCGAAGATCAACGTTTATCTGCCGGACGACCTCGCGGACGCGGTCCGCGACACCGGCATCGCGGTGTCGGCGGTGTGTCAGCGGGCACTGGAACAGGCCGTCCGACGGGTCACCGCGATCCGGGCGACCAACCTGGCCGACCTGGACGCCGACCAGTTGGCGGCGCAGCTGCCCCACCTGACCGCCCGTACCCGCGACGTACTACTGCGGGCCCGGACGCAGGCGCGCTCCGCGCACGCCGCCGAGGTCGGCACCCGGCACCTGCTGGCCGCGCTGCTCGACGAGGGTGACAACCTCGGTGTCCGGGTGCTGCAGACGATCGAGGTGCCGCCGGCGCAGGTCACGGCCCGGTTGGCCGCCGTGGTCGCGACGAGCGGGTCGGCCCCGACGAGTGCCCCGGTGTCGACCCTGCGGTTCACCGGCACCGGAGCGGGCGCGCTCGAGTTGGCCGTCACCGAGGCCACCGCGCTCGGGCACAACTACGTCGGCTGTGAGCATCTGCTGCTCGGGCTGGTCGCCGAGCCGGACGGCACCGCGGGGCGGGTGCTGCGTGAATCCGGTGTCGAGCTGCGGGCGACCCGGCGTGCGGTGGTGGCGGCCCTCGCCGGGTACGCGCACCTGCGTGCCCAGGCGGCGACCGCGTCCGACGGCGGCGTGACCGCGCCGGCCGGGACGGATCCGCTCGCCGCCGTCGCGGCCCTGGTCCGCCGTGAGCTGGCGCCGGTCACCCGACGACTGGAGCAGTTGGAGCGCCGGGTCGGGGCCTCGGCCGAGTAGGACCGGGTCCATCGACGTTCGCGGGCCTGGATGTCCGCGTCGCCGGTGCTGGAACACGGTGACCGCCGTCGGTGCGGGAACGCAGCGGAACCGGTTCGGGAAGGCGGTCCTGGACGATGGCTGCTCCCGAACAGGTCAAAGGAGGTCTTCCATGCCTGTGCTCACCCTGTTGAGATCAGGCGGCGAGGGTGAGCCCGGAGCGCGCCACCTCGGTCGCGTACGCCGCGCAGTGGCCGGCCACGTCCACGCCGTGGGTGTCGCAGGAGCGGGCGAACTCGGGGTTCGCGTTGACCTCCAGCACCACCATCGCGCCGGTGACGCGGTCCTCGATCAGGTCCACGCCGTAGAAGCCGGGGCCCAGCGCGGCGACGACGTCGGCACAGAGCCGGCCGATCTCCGCGCAGATCTCCACGCGTTCCACCTGGGCGCCCAGGTGGGTGTTGGTACGCCAGTGTTCGCTGCGCCGCCGGAACGCGACGACCGGACGCTCGCCCACGACGATGACGCGCAGGTCGTGGCCGGGCTTGTCGACGTACCGTTGGACCAGCACGGGGAACAGCCTGCCGGCCGCGTCGGCGGATTCCCGGCCACCGGTCCACGCCTCCAGACAGCAGCGCCTGCAGGCCCTTGTCGCCGCAGACCTCGATCGCCGACGCGCTGTTGACGGTGGTGATCCCGGCCCGGTCCAGTCGCCGGGCGATGCTCAGCGCCTCGCGATGCGACAGGTTCCTGATCAGCGCGACCCGGGGCGGCTCCTCGCAGCCGGAGAGCACCTCGCCGATGTCGGGTGGCAGTGCCGGGCGGGCGGTCAGGCCCTGCGCGCGCAGGGCGTCCAGGAGCCGCTTCTCCTCCGGGCGCAGCACCGTCACCGACAGCAGGACGTCGGTAGGCGCGCCGCTCATTCGCCCCAGTCCTCCTCCACCTCCGGTGCGATGCAGACCTCGTACACGCCGTCGGCCGCCGCGGTCAGTTCGTGCTCCTGGCCGCAGGCCGAGCACTCGATGATTTCGCCCTTCTCGGCGTCGCCGTCGATGGTGAGCGGGCTGTCGCAGACGAGGCAGACCACAGCTTTGTCGGCGATAACCGGCATGACCTTCTTCCTTTCTGTCCTCGGTCGATGGCTGCTTCCGGGGCGGGCCGTTTCCCGGCTCCCGGGCATCTCCACGGTAAGAAGGCCGCGTCCGACGGCGCACTACGGAACCATGAAGCGCCGCAATGAACGGGTGGGTGTCCGCCGGCTCCCGCCCGGGGGGCGCCGGTCAGTCCAGCAGCGCGGCCGTCCAGTCCGCTGCCCGGTCGCCGATGTGCTCGGCGTCGCGGCGCCAGGTCTCGCCGTGGCCGTCGTCCCACAGTCGGGTCCACGGCAGCACGCCGGCGGCCGACTGCTCGGCGAGGAAGTCGTGCATCGACCGGGCCCGGCGGGCGAGCAGCGGGACGAGGTCACGGCGCTGGCGTTCGTCGAGGCCGTACGCGTCGACGAGGGTCCGTAGCCGGCGGGCGGCGTCGGGGCGCTGCCAGGCGGGGTCGGCGGTCAGCGGCACGAACGCCTTGGCCGCGTAGGCGAGGTCCCACAGCCGGGTGCCCGGCGCGGCGGTGTCCCAGTCGATGAAGGCCCACCGGTCGCCGACGACCAGGTTCCAGGGCGCGAGGTCGTGGTGGACGACCAGATCGGTGCCGTCGGGTGGGATGAGCCGCCGCCAGACGGCACCCGGTGGTGGGGTGAAGCTGGCGGCCGCGTCGTGCAGGTCGCGTACGAGCCGGCCGACCCGGCGCAGGGCCGCGACCGGGCCGAGCAGGTCGGACCGGTCCGGCCAGGGGACCGTTCCGGGCAGGTAGGTCAGCACCTCGCGGCCGGCGGCGTCGACGCCGAGCGGCCGGGGTGCGCCGCCGAACCCGACGTCGTGCAGGTGGGCGAGGAAGGCGTGCACAGCGGGGGTCCACGCGCCGGCGGGTCGGCGGACCGTGTCGCCGATCCGGACGACGGCGTCGGCGACGTTGCCGCCGGTCAGCGGCTGTTCCGGTGGGCTGTCGGCGGGGGTGGGCACGGCGGTGATCCTGCCGGAGGGCGGCGGGTCCGGTCGACCGGTTTGTCCCGCGCACGGGACGACTTGACGCTCACAGGGTTGCGCGCTATAGCTATAAGTAAGTTGAGTCTGCGGGGCTCAACTTGAGGGAGTGAGAAGCCCGCACCCGTGAGGAGGTCCGACAATGTTGATGCGCACCGACCCGTTCCGGGAGATCGACCGGATCGCCGAGCAGTTCTTCGGCACCACCACCCGTCCGGCCGTCATGCACCTGGACGCCTACCGCGACGGCGACTGGTTCTACGCCGCGTTCGACCTGCCCGGCGTCGACCCGGACAGCATCGAGTGCACCGTGGAACGCAACGTCCTGACGGTGCGTGCCCAGCGCCACCGCCCCACCGGCGACAAGGTCGAACTCGTCGCCGCCGAGCGGCCGATGGGCACCTTCACCCGGCAGCTGTTCCTCGGTGACACCCTCGACACCGACAAGCTGGAGGCCGGCTACGAGGCCGGCGTGCTGACCCTGCGGATCCCGGTGGCGGAGCGCGCCAAGCCGCGCCGGGTCTCGATCAGCGTCGGCGACGACGGCCGCCGGCAGCTCAGCAACTGAAACCCACCCACCGAGTCCCCGCCCGGCGCCGGAGCGCGCCGGGCGGGGACTCGTCATGTCCGGCGGGGGACAAGCCGGCAAACGCCTCGCGCCGGTGTCGCCGGCCGGGCATCCTGGGCAGATGATCGACCCCCGGTTGACCGGGCACGTCGCGATCGTGACCGGCGCGAACCAGGGCATCGGCGCGGCGATCGCGCTCGCCCTGGCCACCCAGGGCGCCGCGGTGCTCGCCACGTACCTGCGGATGGACCCGTCCCCCTACGCCGACGATCCGTCGTTTCCCGCCCAGTACGGGCGGGTCCGCGCCCAGGACGCCCGCAGTGTCGTCGACCGGATCGTCGCCGCCGGGGGCAAGGCGGTGGCCGTGGAGGCGGACCTGGCGGATCCGGCCACCCCGGCCCGGCTGTTCGACGAGGCGGCCGCCTCGTTCGGCCCGGTCGACATCCTGGTCAACAACGCCAGCGGCTGGCTCAGCGACACGTTCCGGCCGGACAGCCGGGACCGGTTCGGCCGGCCGTTGACCCACGTCGACGCCGGCACCTTCGACCGCCAGTTCGCCGTCGACGCCCGCGCCCCGGCGCTGCTGATCGCCGAGTTCGCCCGCCGGCACCTGGCCCGCAAGGCCAACTGGGGGCGGATCGTCGGGTTGACCTCCGGCGGCCCGCACGGCTTCCCCGAGGAGGTGTCGTACGGGGCGGCCAAGGCCGCGCAGGAGAACTACACCATGTCGGCCGCCGCCGAACTCGCCCCGTACGGGGTCACCGCCAACATGGTGCAGCCGCCGGTCACCGACACCGGCTGGGTGACACCGGAGGTGGAGAAGCAGATCACCGGTTCGAGTCCGCTGAGCCGCATCGCCCGCCCGGAGGACGTCGCCGAGGTGGTCACCCTGCTGGCCTCGCACCAGGCCCGTTACGTGACCGGCCAGATCGTCCGGATGTCCTGACCCCGCCGCACCGCAGGTCGCGGCCGCCGCTGGCCGGCCGGCCGAGGTCACCTAAAGCGCGGAAAGATCACGTACGGCGTTTCGGCGCTTGCGGCGACGCCGGTTTTGGCATCCTGCTGCGATGCGTCACCCCACCACCCCCGGTCTCGTCCCCCGGCCGGTCGACCGCGGCCTGACCGCCGCCACCGCCCCGGTCGACTTCACCGAGGCGTGGCTGCGTAACCGTCGGCTGTCCGAGCACACCCGGGCCGCCTACCGCCGGGACGTGACCGGCTGGTTGTCATGGTGCACCGCCACCGGGCTCGACCCGCTGCAGGCGTCGTTCCTGGACGTCAACGCGTACGCCCGGGCGTTGGAGGCCACCGTCGACCCGCGCAGCGGCCGGCTGCTGACCCCGGCGACGGTGGCCCGGAAACTGTCCGCCATGTCCAGCTGGTACGCGTTCCTGGTGCGGCTGCGGGCGGTGCCGGCCAACCCGGTGACCGACGCGGACCGGCCGAGGATCGACCGGGACCATTCGGCGACCGTCGGGTTGAGCCCCGACCAGGTCGACGCGTTGTTCGCGGCCGCCCGCGCCGACACCGGGGCGAGCGGTGCGCGCAACCTCGCCGTGCTGGCGCTGCTGGCCGATCTGGGGCTGCGCGTCGGTGAACTGGTCAGCCTCGACGTCGCCGACGTCGGCGACGAGCGGGGGCACCGCAGTGTCCGGTTCGTCGGCAAGGGCGGCCGGTCCCGCCGCCGGGCGCTCGCGCCGGACACGGCTGCGGCGCTCGACGCGTACCTGGCTGTCCGGGCCCGGACAGCCGGTGTCGCGGCCGATGCGCTCGACGGCCCGCTGCTGGCCACCGCCAGCGGCGCCCGGCTGGACCGGCACGCGGTGTTCCGGCTGGTCCGGCGGCTGGCCCGGGCCGCCGGTCTGCCGGCGTGGGACCGGCTGTCGCCGCACTCGCTGCGGCACGCGTTCGCCACCACCGCCCGCGCCGAAGGGGTGCCGCTGGAGGACGTGCAGGACGCGATGGGTCACGCCGATCCGCGGACCACCCGCCGGTACGACCGGGACCGGTACAACCTGGACCGGGATCCGGCGTACCGGATCGCGGCCGCGCGGGCCGCCCGCGCCGCCGCGTCCAGTTGAGCGTCTCACCGGATCCGGCAGGTCACCGTTGTCGCTGCTGGTCGTCGTGGCCGCGCAGCGAACCGGCGTGGGCGCGGGCGGTCGGGTCGCGGTGGACCTTGACCAGGCTGGCGACGACGGTGACGGTGAGGATCACCAGGATCAGCCCCAGCGACACCGGGGTCTGCACCTCGGGGACCCGGTCGTCGAGGGTGTGGCCCCAGTGCAGCACCAGTTTGACGCCGATCAGCGCCAGCACCAGGGCCAACCCGGTGGACAGGTAGACCAGCCGGTCCAGCAGGCCCTTCACCAGGAAGAACAGTGCCCGCAGCCCGATCAGGGCGAAGGCGTTGGCGACGAAGACGATGTACGGCTGCTGGGTGACACCGAACACGGCGGGGATCGAGTCGAGGGCGAACAGCAGGTCGGTGCTGCCGATCGCGATCAGCACGATGAACAGTGGGGTGACGACACGGCGACCGTCGAGGCGGGTGACGAGCCGCCCGTCGACGTAGTCCGGTGTCACCGGCAGCACCCGCCGGGTGGCGCGGACCAGCACGTTGTCGTCGACCTGCGGGTCCTCGTTGCGGTGCCGGAACAGCTGCACGGCGGTGAAGATCAGCAGCAGGCCGAAGACCAGGAACATGAAGGAGAACAAGTTCAGCAGGGTGGCGCCGGCGGCGATGAAGATCGCCCGCAGGACCAGCGCGGCGATGATGCCGAAGGTGAGCACCTTGTGCTGATGTTCCTCGGGAACGGCGAAGGTGCTGATGATGATGACGAAGACGAACAGGTTGTCGACGGACAGGCTCTTCTCCACCAGGTAGCCGGCGAAGTACTCGGTGCCGTAGTCGCCGCCGGCCCAGGCCATGAACACCAGGCCGAACACGACGGCGACCGCGACGTAGAACACCGACCAGGCGACCGCCTCACCGAACCCGACGGCGTGCGGTCGGATCGCCGCTACCGCCAGGTCGAGGGCGAGCAGCGCGATGATGACGACGAGCGTGACGGCCCACACGCCCGGGCCGATCTCCAGCGAACCCATGTCAGAGATCGTGCACCTGTCGGCGGCGTCGCGCGCGCCGACACACGGCATTGGTGGACAATCCGGGACGTTGCGCTACGATGCCCGGCCGCCGGGTGATGCGCGGCCGCGCAGGCTCGGTTGCTCATGGCCGCCGGCCGCCCGGGCGACGGGACTCAGGTCCGGCTGAGCAGTTCCAGGTGCCGGTGGGCGTCGGCGGCGATGTCGGCGCCGACCAGCCAGCGTCGGGTCCACAGCCGGGCCGCCACCTGGGCGGCGTCGGTCTCGTCGGAACCCGCCGCGTCGGCGGCGGTGTCGTCGGAACCCGCCGCGTCGGTGTCGCGACCGGGCCCGTCGGCCAGGTCGACGAGCAGCGCGGCGGCCAACGTGTACGCCGTCCGCAGCGCCAGCGGGCGCGCGCCGGCCGCCGTGTCGGCCCCACCCGGGTCGGCCGCGACCCGGGCCAGGTCCGTACGCAGCCGCCCGGCGGCGTCGGTGAGCGCCGCGGCCACCTCGGGGTCGGCGGCGGTGGCGGCCGCCCGGTCGACCCGGGCCAGCAGCGGCCCGGCGGCCTTTTCGCGGGTCACCGCCCGCAGCGCGTCCAACGCCAACACCGTGGTGGTGCCCTCCCAGATCGGCAGCACCTGGGCGTCACGCAGCAGCCGGGGCACGCCGGTGTCCTCGACGTAACCAGCGCCGCCGAAACATTCGACGTACTCGCTGGCGGCGGCGACCGCGAGCCGGCCGGTGGCGAGCTTCGCCAGCGGTGCGGCCAGCCGCAGTTCGGCCGCCGGGTCCACCTCGGCGGTGGCGTCCGGTCCGCCGGGTGTCGACCGGCCGGCGACGCCGGCCTCGACCTGTCCGAGCAGGTCGAACACGTGGCCGGCGAGGACGAACGCGCCGGCGGCGTCGACGGCGAGGGTGCCGAGCAGGCCACGGTGCGCCGGGGAGTCGACCAGCCGGCCGCCGGCGACCCGGCGGGCGGTGGCGTAGGCGTGCGCGTACGCCAGACCGCGGCGCATCCCGCTGGCCGCGGCGGAGGCGTTGTGCAGCCGGGTCACCACCACCAGGGTCATCGCCCGGGCCAGGCCGGGCCGTGCGGGGTCGCCCAGCGGCAGCGCGTACGCGTCGCGCAGGCCGACCTCGGCGGTGGGCAGCGCCCGGGTGCCGAGCTTGTCCTTGAGCCGGTGCACCCGCACGCCGGGGGCGGGTGCGTGCGGGTCGGTGCCGGCGGCGGCCAGCGGCGAGTCGGCGGCGTAGCGGGGCACCAGGAACGGCACGAGCGTGCGGCTGCCGTCGGCGGCGCCGACCGGGCGGGCCAGGGCGACCGCGACCGCCGAGTCGATCGCGGAGCAGAACCACTTCTCGCCGGTCAGCCGCCAACCGTCGCCGTCGTCGTCGGGGCGCGCCACGGTGGTCGACCCGGACAGGTCGGAGCCGCCCTGGGCTTCGGTCATCCACTGGCCGCTGGTGATCGCGGCGGCGGGGTCGGTGGCGGTGAGCCGGGGCAGCCAGGTGTCGCGGACCGCCGGGTCGACGTCGGGGTGGCGCAGCAGCGCGGCGGCCCCGTCGGCCATCGCGACCGGGCAGGAGAACGTCGCCGACTCCGGCGCGTACAGGTGCAGCAGGGCGTGCTGCACCATCCGGGCGTCCGGGCCGAAGGCGGTGCGGGTGTCGGCGCGGTACGGCAGCGCGACCAGGGCGTGCCGGGCGGCGGCGGCCCGTAGCCGCTGCCAGCCGGCACAGGTGTCGACCCGGTCGACGCGCCGGCCCCACGGGTCGTAGCGGACCAGCCGGGGCGGGTGCTGCTCGGCGTCGGTGTGCGCGGCCCGCAGCGGGCCGGTGACGTCGGCGGCGAGGGCGGCCAGCCGGGGCCGGGCGGCGGTGTGCGCGGCGGGGTCGATCCGGCGGCGCAGCCACCGGTCGAGCAACCAGTCGGTGCGGTACGGGTCGCCGGGGGCGGGCACAGGTTGGACGTACCGGTCCACGATGATCGATCCTCCTCGCCACGCACAGCGGTTACTACCCGACAGTAACCTGTGGTGGGTTTCGCTGGCAGCGTGACGGTCTTCCGCGTCGTCGGGCCGGACGGCACAGTGGTGGTATGCGACTGCTGATGCTGGGCGGCACCGGGTTCGTCGGCCGGTGCGTCGTCGAGGACGCGCTGGCCCGCGGCTGGGCGGTCACCCTGCTGCACCGCGGCCACCGGCCGGCGCCGGCCGGCGCGCAGGTGCTCGTCGGCGACCGGACGGCCGCCGACGGTCTCGCCGCGCTGCGCACCGGTGACTGGGACCTGGCCGTCGACACCTGGGCCGGTGCGCCGTCGGTGGTCCGCGACGCGGCCCAGCTGCTACGCGACCGGGTCGGGCACTACACGTACGTGTCGAGCCGCTCGGTGTACGCGTACCCGCCGCCGGCCGGGCTCGACGAGACCGGGCCGCTGGTCGACGCCGACGCCGACGCCGACGCCGACGACGACGTCACCTACGCCCGCGCCAAACGCGGCGGTGAACTCGCCGCGGTCGCCGCCTTCGGTGACCGGACGCTGCTGGCCCGGGCCGGGCTGATCCTCGGCCCGTACGAGGACGTCGGTCGGCTGCCGTGGTGGCTGCACCGGGTCGCCCGGGGCGGCGACGTGCCCGCCCCCGGGCCGCCCGACCTGCCGCTGCAGTACGTCGACGCCCGGGACCTGGCGGCCTGGCTGCTCGATGCGGCCGCCGCCGGTGTCGGCGGGCCGGTCAACGTGGTCAGCCCGCGCGGCCACACCACGATGGGCGAGCTGCTGACCCACTGCGTCGACGTGACCGGGGCGTCCACCCGGCTACGCTGGGTCGACCCGGCGGCGGTGGCCGCCGCCGGTGTCGCGCCCTGGACGGAGCTGCCGATCTGGCTGCCCCCGGGTGAGCTGCACGACGCGCTGCACCACGGCGACGTGTCCCGGGCACTGGCCACCGGGCTGCGCTGCCGGCCGGCGGCCGAGACCGTCGCCGACACCTGGGCCTGGCTGGTCGGCGTGGACCACCGTCCGGCGCTGCGGACCGACCTGCCGCCGCTGGGGCTCGACGCGGGTCAGGAGGCCGCGCTGCTCGCCGCCGCCGGACCGGATCCGTCCGTCAGTTGACGGTTCGCCCGGCCGGGGCCGAGGTCGCCGGTGCGGTGGTGCCGGCGGCACAGCACCTGGTACCGCACGTCGGAATGGTCGACGGTGTCACCGATCACCACCTGCTCGCCGTGGCGGGCCACCACACCGTCGACGACTCGGGCGTTGAGCAGGCCCTGCCGGCCGCACCAGCACAGCACCTCGACCTGGATGCGGCACACCTCGTCGGCGATCTCGAACAGCCGCTGCGCGGCCGGGAACAGCACCGACCGGAAGTCACTGGCCAGCCCGAACGCGAACACGTCGACGTCGTAGCCGTCGACCAGGTCGGCCATCTGTCCGACCTGGTCGACGGTGTAGAAACACGCCTCGTCGCAGATCAGGTAGTCGACCCGAGTGCCGTCCGCCCACCGGCCGCGCACCAGCGCCACCAGGTCCAGGTCGTCGGTGACCTCGATCGCCGAGTGGGCCAGCCCGATCCGGGTGGTTACCTGCGGCCCCATCGACCGGTCGTTGCGGGTCAGCACCAGACCCCGGCGGCCCTGCCGGGCGTGGTTGTGGTCCATCTGCAGGGCCAGCGTCGATTTGCCGCAGTCCATCGGACCCCAGAAGAACTTCAACGCCGCCCCGTGCCGTAGCCGTCCGTCGCCGGCGGCCAGGCAGGCGGTCGCCAACGCGGACTGGTCGCCGCCGCCCGGCCCGGCCGTCCTCGGCTGACTGTCGTCGGTCACGACCGGGCAGCTTACTAGCCGTTACCGCCGGCACCGGCGGCCCGGGTCGCGATGTCGGGTCAGACGGCGTTGTCGGGTCGACCGGGCCGGGCGGCGATGTCGGACCACTGTGGCAGGATCTGCCGCCATGTTCCCCCGCACCTGGACCCTGACCCACATCGAACGTGTCATCCGTACCGCCTGGTCCGCCGACACCTGCGATCCCGCCGACCTGGCGGACTGGCACACCGGCAACCCGGCCCGCGGCCAGTGCGGGGTCACCGCGCTGGTGCTGCACGACCTGCTCGGCGGTGAGCTGCTGGTCGGGCAGGTCAGCGCCGGCGGGCGACGGACCGGCCAGCACTGGTGGAACCGGCTCGGCGTGGTCGAGATCGACCTGACCCGCGACCAGTTCGGCCCGCACGAGCGGATCAGCGGCGGTACGGTCGTCGACCGGCCGGACGGTCCGCCGCGCCGCTGCCGTGAACAGTACGAGACGCTGCGTACCCGGGTGTTGAAGCAGCTCGGTGCCGACACCTCGGTGGCGGCCGGCCGATAGCATCCCCGCCGGCGGCGTACGCACGTCGGCGCCATCCCGGGAGAGGACATCAGGACTGTGAACGGACCGGTACGGCTCGCCGTCGACCTGGGCACCACGCACACCGTCGCGGTGGTCCGCCGTGGCGACGAGCCACCCCGGCCGCTGCTGTTCGACGGCACTCCGCTGCTGGCCTCCGGGGTCTGCGTCGACGCCGCCGGTGGCGTCCACAGCGGACGTGACGCGCAGCGGTTGGCCGCCGGGGAGCCGCACCGGTTCGAGCCGCACCCGAAACGGCGCGTCGACGACGGCTCGGTGCTGCTGGGCGACCGGGAGCTGCCGGTCGCGCAACTGCTGGCGGTGACCCTGCGCCGGGTCGCCGCCGAGGCCGCGACCGCCGGCGTGCATCCGGCCGGCGGCACCGTGCTGACCTGCCCCGCCGACTGGGGTACCCCGCGTCGGGACCTGCTGCGGGCGGCCGCCACGGCCGCCGGGCTGGGCCCGGTGCGCCTGCTCGACGAGCCGATCGCGGCCGCCACCTACTGTGTCCGGGTGCTGGGCCGGCAGGTGCCGCCGGGCGGCACCCTGGCCGTGTTCGACTTCGGCGGCGGCACCCTCGACGTGGCGGTGGTCCGCAACGAGCCTGCGGTGGGCGGGGCCGGCGGGCTGCGGGTGCTGGCCACCGGCGGGCTCGACGACCTCGGCGGGCTCGACGTCGACGAGGCGCTGGTCGCCCACCTTGGTCACCTGGTCGCGGTCCGGGACCCGCAGCTGTGGCAGCGGCTCAGCCGGCCGGTGACCGCCGCCGACCGCCGTGACCGGCTTGCCTTCTGGTCCGAGGTGCGGGCCGCGAAGGAGATGCTGTCGCGGGCCTCTGCGGCACCGGT
Organism: Micromonospora sp. LOL_015; assembly: GCF_048060275.1. Taxonomy (NCBI): domain Bacteria; kingdom Bacillati; phylum Actinomycetota; class Actinomycetes; order Micromonosporales; family Micromonosporaceae; genus Micromonospora; species Micromonospora sp. LOL_015. The sequence goes on along the minus strand of NZ_JBHMIO010000033.1, from coordinate 36,147 downwards.
GACGGTGCCCGGGCGGGACGATCCGATGCATCTGACCCGGGAGGAGCTGGACCGCATCGCCGGGCCGCTGGTCGACCGGGCGGTCGACGAGACCCGCCGGGTGCTGCAGTTGGCCGGGGTCGACCCGGCGCGGCTGGCCGCGCTGCTGCTGGTCGGCGGGGCCAGCCGGATGCCGCTGGTCGCCAGCCGGTTGCACGCCCGACTCGGAGTCGCCCCGTCGGTGCCGGAGCAGCCGGAGCTGCCGGTGGCGTTCGGTGCGCTGCACCACACGCCGTCGACGGACGTCGCGGCGCCGTCGACCGCCGCCCCGACCGGGCCGCACATTGTGCAGCCGGGCCCACCGGTGCCCGGCCCTACCACACCGGCTGCTGGCGGCGATCTGCCGTCGCCGCCAGCACGTCGGCGGCGTCGCGGCCGGGTGGTCGCGGCGGTCGCCGCCGGCGTGGCGGTGACGCTGGCCGCCGGGATCGGCCTGACCAACGGCTGGCTGCTCGACCAGTTCACCGGCGACGGTAGCGGGCCCCGTGACACCAACCTGTTCGGTGGCCTGCTCGGCGACGACGGCGGCGGGACGGGGGACACCGCGGGCGACCTGACCGAGGTCCACCAGGTGACGTTGCCCGCCGGCACCGGCGGGTCGACGGTCACCGTCGCCGGTGACCTCGCCGTGTACGCGGCGGTCGCCGTCGGCGGCACCACCGTCACCGCGGTACCGGCCGACGGCGGCGACCCGGCCTGGACCGCCACGGTGGACGTCGAACCGACGGAGGTGCGGCTCACCGCCGTCGGTGGGCTGCTCGTCGTCGACGCCGTCGACTCGGCGACCGACGGCGGCGATGACATGCGGGTCGTGCTCGACGCCGCCGACGGCACGGTGCGGTGGAAACGCAGCTGGCAGGACCGTACCGACGTGGTCCGGCTGGGCACCGACGTGATCGTCGAGATCAAGGACGGCATCTTCGACAACGCGGTCGCCCGGGTCGACCTGACCACCGGGGAGCAGCGGTGGCGACGCGAGGCCCCCGACGACGACCTGCTGGTTCTCGACGCATCGCGGATCCGGGCGGCGACCCGGTGGACCGGCGCGGACCCCGTCGAGGACGCCGGCGTGCTGCCGGCCTCCGGGTACGGGCTGCGGGACAACCGGCACGCCGAGCCGGGCCGGGTCGTCGAGTTGAGTGAGGGCAGCGGCCGGGGGTTCGTGCTGGACACCGGCGACGGCGACCCGATCGCCAGCGGCGACCTGCCGCTGGACAACGACGCGTGGACCGTCTACGAAGGGCTCGCGATCGGCCGGCTGTCCGACGGCGCGTCGCCGGGACGGGCTGTGCTGGCCGCGTACGACCTCGACGGTTTCACCCGCGCGTGGGAGGTGCCGCTGCCGGCCGGTGACACCATCGAACTGGTCAAACCGTGCGGGGAGCGACTGGTGTGCGCGGCGGTCGACGGCGGCACGTACCGCACGATCGCCGTCGACATCGGCACCGGCGACGAGAAGTGGAACCGCACAAGCGAGTTCGGATTCGAGGACAACTGGTACGCGGTGCCGGGTGGGCTCGTCTTCGGCGACCAGACGTTCGACACGGTCGACGACTTCTGCCTGCTCGACGAGGACGGCGGGGAGATCACCGCCGCCGCCACCCGGTCGGCGGCGGCGGTGGCCGACGGCCGGGTGGTGGTGCTGGGCCACCGGATCGACACGGCGTCGAGGACCGCCGTGCCACAGGTGTCCGTGTGGGACGCGGCGACCGGTCGACGGACCACACCGGTCGACGTCGGCACTGACCTGGTGGACAGCCGGGTGACGCACGCGGTGGTCGGCGGCGACACCGTCGCGGTGGTCACCGCCGACCATCAGGTGCGGGTGCTGTCCGTGATCGGGCCCGGCTGAGTGGGCGGCCATCGGGCCGCCCACTCAGGCCACGGTCAGTAGACGTTGACCCCGTACACCGACAGCGCCTCGGCCACCGGCTGGTGGTAGGCCCGGCACTCGGCCCGGTTGCTGCCCGAGTGCAGACCCAGCGCGGTGCTGCCGGCGAACACCGCGCCGCCGCTGTCGCCCTTGTCCGCGCACAGGCTGGTCTGGAACAGCCCGGTCACCGGACCCGCCGAGTAGTTGACGGTGACGTTGACCGCGACGACCGGGCCGGTGGTGACCCCGGTAGTATTGCCGCTCTTGCTGACCGTCTGCCCCACATACGGGTTGCCGGCGCCGGCGATGTCCCGCAGCGTCCCGTCGTACAGGTTGACCGCCCCGGGCCGGTTGACGGTGGTGTCGACCCAGCGGACCAGGCCGAAGTCGTCACCGGGGAAGTTGCTGGCCACCGTGGTGCCGGCGGCGGCGACCCCGTCGACCATCCACAGCGTCCGCGACTCGGTGCAGTGCCCGGCGGTGAGGAATCCCGGCCGGCCGGCGCTGTCGTACACGTTGAACCCGAGCGAGCAGCGGCCGTTGGAGTAGATCGGGTCGCCGCCGGCGGCGGTGGTCTCCACCGTGCCGGCGACGCGTTCGACGCGGACCGCGTCGCCGAAGCGGGCCGCGACCGCTTCGACCAGCGTCAGCCGGGTGTCGGTGACGGTCGCGTCGACCGAGACCACGACCTGGTTGCTGACCGGGTCGGCGTACCAACTGGTCCCCGGCACAGCCGCGGACCGCGACAGAGCACCGGTGACCCGGGCCAGGTCGCCGGAACCCCGATCGACGGTCCGGGCCACCCCACCCGCGGCCCGGACCACCCGGGCAGCGGCTGCGTCGGTCACGGTCACGACCAGGTCACCGGTGACCTCGTCCCGGTACGCCCCGGCGGACCGGTCACCCAGCCGGTCGGCCAGCGCCAGGGCGGCCTCACCGCCGAGTTCGGGGGCGGGCCCGGCGGCAGCGGCCGCCGGACTGGCCAGCAGGCCACCGACCAGTACGGCGGCGGCAGCCAACGCGGAGCCGATCTGTCTGATCGGCGTGGATATATCCCTCACACAGTCCTCCTGCGATCTGGTGAACGTGAGATGTCCGGTCAGGACGGCGATCATCATCGCCGCTGGCGGCGGCGCTGAACACCGTGCCATTGCCCATTTGTGGGCGACTTCCGGCCACGTGCTTGACGCTGACCGGTGCCGCGTCCCCGGGCCGTGGCGAGTGGACCTGCCACAATGGCGACATGGCGCGACCGGACCGGGACTCGTTGTTCGCCGCCGGGCGGCAGTTGAACATCGGACAGCTGCGGACCCGACTACCGGTCTCGCCTGGCCGGGCACGTCCCGCTGCTCGGCTCGACGGCGCTGTTGACCGCCGCCGTGGTGCTGAACGAGGTGCCCCGGCGCGGGTGAACGGGTCGCCGTACCGGTGGGCATACTGGTAGCGCTGCTGACCAGCGCACCCGGAGGGCATGATGATCATTGACGTCGCGCAGATTGAGGCGGCGGCGCGGCGGATCGCCGACCATGTGGTGCGGACGCCGACGGTGCCCAGCCCCGGCCTGTCCGGGCTGCTCGGCGTACCGGTGACGGCGAAGCTGGAGCTGCTGCAGCGGACCGGGTCGTTCAAGGCGCGGGGCGCGGCGGCGAAGCTGCTGACCCTCGACGACGGGCAGCGGGCGGCCGGCGTGGTGGCGGTCAGCGGCGGTAACCACGGCATCGCGGTGGCGGTGATGGCGCAGGCCCTGGACGTGAAGGCGACGGTGGTGATGCCGCGTTCCGCGCCGGAGCGGGCGGTGGAGGTCGCCACCGCCGCCGGGGCGACGGTGCGGGTGGTCGACACCATGGACGAGGCGTTCGACCTGACGGCGCGGTTGCGGGCCGACGGGCTGGCGATGGTGCATCCCTTCGACGACCCGGTGGTGGTCGCCGGGCAGGGCACCGTCGGTCTGGAGTTGGCGGCTGACGCGTTCGCCGACGACCGCACGGCGCCGACGGACGTGCTGGTCAGCGTCGGCGGCGGCGCGTTGATCTCCGGGGTGGCCGCCGCGCTGCGGGCCCGCCGGCCCGGCGTCCGGGTCTGGGGGGTGGAGACCGACGGCGCGTCGGCGATGGCGCAGGCCTGCGGGCACGGCGGCCCCGTGCCGGTGAAACTGTCGTCGATCGTGTCGACGTTGAGCGCGCCGACGGTGTCGCAGCTGACCTACGACCATGTCACCGAACTGGTCACCGACGTGCTGGTGGTGTCGGACACGGAGGCGGTGCGTGGCAGCCTGGACCTGGCCGAGCACGCCAAGGTGTGGGCGGAGCCGGCGGCCGGGTGCCTGCTGCCGGCCGCCCGCCGGGTGGTCGAGCGGGTCGGCCCGGACGTCCGGCTCGGCCTGGTGGTCTGCGGCGGCAATGTCACCGTCGCCGACCTGGCCGGGTGGGCCCGCCGGTTCAACCTGATGGGGCTGATCTGACGGGCCGGGCACGTCACCGGCGCACTGGCACCGGAGTCAGTACACCCGGGCGTTGCACACCGTGAGTACCTCGGTCACCGGCTGGTGAAAGGCGATGCACGCGCCGACCACTCCACCCGAGTGCAAGCCCAGGGCTGTGACCGGCTGCCATCTTCTACCGCAGCGTCGCGGCCCGACGGCGGTGCGACAACGTGACGTGGTGGTGCGCCCCGGCGTGCCCGGCCGGGTCGGTGTGCACGGTCGCCGACACCAGCCGGGGTACGGCGTGGGTGAGCTGGTGTTCGGCGTCCGCGGCCACCTCGTGCGCGGCGAGCAGGCTCAGGTCGGCGTCGACGACGAGGTCGGCTTCGGCGTGCAGCCGGTGGCCGATCCAGCGCAGCCGTACCGCTGTCACGTCGCGGACGCCGGGCACCGCGCGCAGGGTCGTTTCGGCGTTGTCGACCAGGGCCGGGTCGACGGCGTCCATCAGCCGCCGGTACACCTCGCGGGCGGCGTCACGCAGCACGTACCCGATCGCGACGGTGATGGCGAGGCCGACCAGCGGGTCGGCCCACTGCCAGCCGGCCGCCGCGCCCCCGGCGGCGGCGACGACGGCCAGCGAGGTGAATCCGTCGGTACGGGCGTGCAGCCCGTCGGCGACCAGCGCGGCCGAGCCGATGCGCCGGCCGACCCGGATCCGGTAGCGGGCGACGATCTCGTTGCCGGCGAAGCCGACGACCCCGGCGGCGGCCACCCACGGCACGTGGGTCATCGACGCCGGGTGGATCAGCCGGTCGACGGCGGTCCAGCCCGCGGCGATTGCCGAGCCGGCGATGACGACCACGATGACGACGCCGGCGAGGTCCTCGGCGCGGCCGAACCCGTAGGTGTAGGCGCGGGTGGCGGCGCGCCGGCCGATCAGGAACGCGATCGCCAGGGGTACGGCGGTGAGCGCGTCGGTGACGTTGTGCAGGGTGTCGCCGAGCAGCGCCACCGAGCCGCTGGCGGCGACGATGACGGCCTGGGCGGCGGCGGTGGCGGCGAGGACCGCCAGGGAGATCCACAGGGCGCGGAGTCCGTCGCGGGACGCTTCGAGGGAGTCGTCGACCTTGGCGGCGGTGTCGTGGGTGTGCGGGGTGAGCCGGTGCAGCGCCCGTCGCCACCAGGCCCGCCGCGCCGGATGCCGGTGACCGTGCGGGTGGTGGTCGTGACGGTGGTGGTCGTGGTCCATGGCGATGGCAGAATACGTGCTCATGTACGCACGCGACAACGCTGCAGGTGCCACGGATGGGCAGCAGCAACCGACCGGCGCGCAGGTCGACACGGCGGTGACCGCGTTGAAGATGCTGGCCGACCCGACCCGGCTACGCCTGCTGTGGCAGCTGCGCGACGGCGAACACGACGTCGGCACCCTCGCGGCGGGCTCTCCGGCAATGGCGTGGTGGGCGGCATCATCCCGATGGATGGCGTGACCGCCAAGGACCAGGCAAACTGGGCCGAGCTCGCGTTTCAGCGACGGTTCAATCGTCGCCCGGTGGTGTCCGCACTGGTCGTCCGGGCGTCGACATCCTCGACCGAGATCGAGAGGTTGCAGAGCGTGATGGCTGCGGCGTCACCTGCGGTCACCACCACCGCGCCGGCAGTGGTGTCGAGAAAGGTTTTCGGTTGAGCGTGCACGCGACACCGTACAACCTCTCGACGGTTCCATCGATGAGCACTGCCCATCAATATGGGAAGGCGACACCTACCGTACCGTTTACCCACCGGTACAGGAAGAACTTCGAGTTTATGACTACTGGTTCGTCTACGAAAGCGCCTACAGCGCGCAACCTTCGACTTTTCCGAGTGATTGGGGAATGGAACTCGGCATAACAACGTGGAACGACGATCTTCCTGGCTGGGTCGTCCGCCCGTTTTGTCCGCCCGGCTTTGGTGACTCCGATTGGGACTTCTGGTCCGGCACCTACGAGATGGGTGGCATTTGGGGGGGGACGTCCCGGAATCCTCTGCTCCCTACGCCGACTACAACATCGCAAGTGATGGTTGCGACGAGAACGGAGTCGAGATCGGAATCGGTTTCCCGCGCCAACTGGCCCAGGACACACTGTACCTGGCGTTCGCCGAGCTGTATCCTGGCAACGAAAGCTCTTCGCGGATGGCCGCGTCCGTAAGCATGAAGAGTAACGACTGCAACAATCTTGGACTATCCCCGCAGACCGATTGCATGGGACTGAACACCGATCGAGATCCTCCAGTTGGGTTCGACGGCAGCGCCCTGCTGGTCAACTCAAGCCGCAACCGGACAGTGCCGGCCCGCTTCCTGATGGGAGAGGAATTCACCAATCCGATTCGCTACGCTCCGGGAGTAAGTGGCTGTCCAACCGTGGTCTACTACTGACGCCTACGCTGATAGTGCCGGCCCAGGTAGTCTGACCGTCACCGGTTTCATGGCTGCCTGGGCGCACGGGCCATTGTCGGTCTCAGGGAGATGATCAGGATGTCGCAGCAGAGTCCTCGGCGCCGATTCGGCGGGGAACAGCTGTTCATCTGGTACCTCGCGACCGCAGCCGCCGCTGCGGTGGTCGGCGTGGTCGCCGGCGGAGTCGGCCTGCTGGTGCTGTCCGCGTTGCGAATCGGGTGTCGTCCCACCGGTGGGGACGTACTGCCCAGCGGCGAGCTGCAGTGCCCCGACGGCACCGGCAAGGTACTCCCGGCGTTGGTGTTCGCGGGTCTCGGCTGCGTCGTCGTCCTGGCGGTGGCGGCGGAGCTGCTCAGCCGGCGGGGCGACGCCTCCACGGTTGCCCGCGTGGCCCGGCACGGCTTGTGGCTGGCCGCCTGGGTGGTGGCGCTGCCCGGCCTGGCGTGGGTCAGCGTGGTGTCCACGTCGGCGGCGACACGACAGGCCTTCTGGGGTGTCGTGGTGGGCGTCTGCGCGGCGATCGCCTTCGTCGCGATTCCGCTGGTCACGTCCTACGTCCGTCCGGCGTACGCGACAGTGGTGCTGGCGGCGTGTCTGGCGGTGCCGGCCACCGCCGTGCTGGTCGGCTTGTGGTTGCCGCTGCTCGTACCGCTCGCCCTGCCGGTGACCGCCATCTGGCTGGTGGCGTTGTGGCTGTCACGGGCGGCCCATCGGATCGGCGTGACAGCTGCGGCGAGCCAGGTGAGCGGCCCGTAGGCCGGTCACGGGCCGGATTGCCCGCTACCCCGAGAGGGTGAGACGCAGCGAGACCGACGGGCGCAGCCAGGCATGGTGCATGCCAGGCCCGGCCGCCGCGCGGTCGTCGCCGCTGATCTCTCCGAGCTGCGCGGACCGGTCAGCGGGATCGTCGAGCTGCCGCACCGGCTGCACTGGCAGCCGGACCGCCGGGTCGACCTCTCGGCAATCCCGCGCTGCTGCGGTGGATGTACGAGACCGGCACCAACACCAGGTGGTACGGCTGCAGCCGGTGCGGTTCGACCGGCACCGCCAGCCGGTGATGACGCGGATCGGTCCAGCCAGGGGACCAGATCGATGTCGAGCGGGTGTCGGGTCGCCACGACGTTGCCGCCGTGGCGGCCCGGCCGATTCGTCGTCAGTCGGCGTGGACGCGCAGCGCGGCGATGAACCATTCCGTCGCCGGCACCTGCGGTGGGGCGGCCAGCCAGCCGTTGAGGACGCCCAGCAGCTGCCAGTAACGCTCCATCAGCCCGTTCCTCGACGGCCGACCGGGGTGATGCTGGCCAGCGAGTTACGGCTGCACGGCGTGTCCGTACTCGTCGTGGAGAAGGACGCGGAGCCGACCAGCCACGTCCGGGCGGGCGGCCTGCATGTGCGCAGCATCGAGATCATGGACCAGCGTGGCCTGCTGGACCGGTTCCTCGCGTACGGCCAGCGGTATCCGTTCGGCGGTTTCGCCGGCATCGACAAACCCGTGCCGGACCGGCTGGACACCGCGCACGGGTACGTGCTCGCCATCCCGCAACCCGTCACCGACCGCCTGCTGACCGAACGCGCCGCCGAACTCGGTGCCGAGATCCGGCGCGGCTGCGAACTGGTCGGCCTGCGCCAGGACGACGTTCAGGTGACCGCTGAGCTGGCAGACGGGACCTGGCAGCGTTCGTGCTACCTCATCGGCTGCGACGGCGGCCGCAGCACGGTGCGCAACCTGCTCGGTGTCGCCTTTCCCGGCGAACCGACCCGGGTCGACACCCTGCTGGGCGAGATGAGGGTGGCCGTACCGGCGGAGACCGTCGCCGCCGTGGTCGCCGAGGTCCGCGCCAGCGAGAAACGGTTCGGGGCGGCGCCGCTGGGCGACGGCGTGTACCGGCTGGGGGTGCCCGCCGCAGGGGTGGCCGCCGACCGTAGCGTCGCACCGAACATCGAGGAGTTCACCCGGCAACTGCGGGTGACCGCCGGAACCGACTTCGGCGTGCACTCACCGCGCTGGCTGTCCCGGTTCGGTGACGCCACCCGGCTGGCGCAGCGCTACCGGGTCGGCCGGGTCCTGCTGGCCGGCGACGCCGCGCACATCCACCCGCCGCTCGGCGACCAGGGCCTCAACCTCGACATCCAGGACGCGGTCAACCTCGGCTGGAAACTCGCGGCCGTGGTCGCCGGCTGGGCACCCGACGGGCTGCTCGACAGCTACCACACCGAACGGCATCCGGTGGCGGCCGCCGTGCTGGACAACACCCGGGCGCAGATGGAGCTGCTGTCCACCGAGCCGGGCCCGCAGGCGGTGCGCCGGCTACTCGCGGAGCTGATGGACATCGAGGAGGTCAGCCGCCGCCTGATCGAGAAGGTCACCGCCATCGGGATCCGCTACGGCGTCGGCGGCGAGGACGGGGACGGCGGTGGCGGTTTGACCCATGACCTGCTCGGCCGGCGGCTGCGCGACGTAGCGCTGACCGGCGGCCGCCGCCTGTACGAGCTGACGCGTGGCGGCCGTGGGCTGCTGCTCGACCAGACCGGCCGGTTGTCGGTCACCGGCTGGGTGGACCGGGTCGACCACGTCGTCGACGCCAGCGACGACCTGGACGTAGCCGCCGTCCTGCTGCGTCCCGACGGCCATGTGGCCTGGGTCGGCGACGACCAGCAGGATCTGCTGCATCACCTGCCGCGCTGGTTCGGCGTAGCCGACAACCGGCTCAGGCCCGCCGCGTCGACACCGTAGGGCCAGCTCGCGGCGGGATCGCCCGCTACCCTGGATGACGTGAGACGCAGCGAAGCCGAGGGTGGCATCGTGCCGTACCTGGCTCGGCCGGGTCGTCGCGCGGCAGTCGTTGCTGACCTCGCGCAGCTGCACGGACCAGTCAGTGGCGTCGTCGAGTTGCCGCATCGGCTGCACTGGCAGCCCGACCGCCGGGTCAATCTCGACAACCCCGCACTGCTGCGGTGGATGTACGAAACCGTCCTGGTCGAGGCGGTCACCCCGGTCGAGCTGGTCACCTGGCTCCACGGCCCGACGCTGGTCCGGCTCTGGCCGGACCTGTGGGTTCCACGTGGCGTCAGACAGGCCTGGGAGCAACGGCACCCTCAGCTGCGCAGCGCCCACCAGCCCGCCGCCGCGTGACATCAGAGGAGTTCCAGGCCGAGGTGGCACGGCTGGCGCTCGCCGTGGCCCAGCGACACGGCTTCGCGTTAGCAGGCGGACACGCGCTGATCGCATACGGCGTGGTGGACCGGCCGACCGAAGACGTCGACCTGTTCACGGACCAGTCCGGTGGGGTCACCGCGGCTGCCGACCTGGTGATGTCGACCCTGAGTCGTGCTGGACTGCACGTCGAGGCGGTCACGGATTCAGCCGACCTCGGCGACGTCTTCGACGGTTTCGAGCATGATCTCGTCGAGTGCGAGGTGCGTCGCGGAGACCAGACGGTGCGGCTGCAGATGGTGCGGTTCGACCGGCACCACCAGCCGGTCATGATGCAGATCGGGCCGGTGCTGCACCTTGATGACGTGGTTGCCTCAAAGGTGGTAGCACTCGCTACCCGGGCTGCCCCTCGCGATTACATCGATACTGCCGCTGCCCTAGCCCGCTACTCCAGAAATCGGCTGACCGAGCTCGCCCGGCAGGCGGATTCTGGTCTGACCGAGGAGGACTTCACCGATGCCATGCAGCGGCTGGACCGGATGGACGACGCCGTCTTCCGCGAGATCTATGGGCTGACCGCGACACAGGTCAACGAGATTCGCCACTGCTTCTCCACCTGGCCGAGGTTTGCGCCCTGACCCACGCGGGCGGGCGGCCCGGTAGGTTGGGGCTGCCTCGGTGAGCGGCCACGTACGCATGGTCAGGTGGCCGGTCCACGCGTGGCGCTGAGCGGACAGGGGAGGCCCCTCGGGTGAAGATCATCGCGTTGTCCTGCACACAGAAGCGTCTGCCGTCGCTGACCGACGCGTTGCTCGAGGCGGCGATCACCGGTGTCGTCCGGGAGGTCGGCGACGCGCGGATCCAGCGGATCCGGTTGATCGACCATCGCATCGCGATGTGCGAGGGCGAGGACACCTGCCTGGACCCCGAGGTGGGTCGGTGCACACTCGACGACGAATTCGCGCATGTTGTCGACCTGGCCGAGGGCGCGCAGGCGATGCTGCTCGCCATGCCCGTGTACGCGGGCAACGTACCGGCGGTGTTGAAGATCTTCCAGGAGCGGTTGAAGAGTTTCATGAACGCCGGGCAGCGCCCGTTCGGCAACCTGCTGGTGGGGACGATCGTGCATTCGCGCACGATGCTGACCGAGCCCGCGCTGGGCTCGTTGTTCCCGTGGTACCTGCGGCTACGGAACAGGAACGTGGCGTCGGCGTGCGTCACCCAGGGCGAGCATCAGGACCTGACCCGTACGGCCGCGGTCGACCTGTGTGTGGCGGTGGGCCGGCAGCTCGGCATGACGCTCGCCGTCAGCCGTTCACCGACGGACGCGCGGACGGCGTTGCCGGTGGTTCAACCGTCGGTCCGGCCCCGCTGCGGTGACCCGGCCGCGTCGTCGTCTTCCGGCGGGTGAGTGGACTCCGCGCGCCAGGTGCACCCGTCGCCGGCCTGGTCGCACGACACCGTGACGTCCGGTTCCACGTAGCGGGCGGCGATGGCGGTGTTGAGTTCCTGACAGTACGGGCACGGCGACGAGAAGGTCAGCACGACGCCGGCGCGGGCGGCCCGTCTGCGGTAGCGGAGGATGCCGCAGTCGGCGTTGCGCAGGACGGTGCCCGAGGGTTGTGGCTCGCGGGTCACCGCCGAGTCGTACAGCAGCAGTTGACGTTGCAGCCGGGTCATGAAGTGGTCGGTGGCGGACACCCCGGCGGGCCGTTGCGCCCGCAGCAGGTCGGCGGTGATGCGCGAGTTCGCCTGGATCCACGCGGTCAGGCCTTCTTCGCCGTGCTCGGCCAGGATGAACTCCTCAGCGGCGGCCTGGGCTTCGAAGAACCTCTGCCGCCACAGGTCGACCTTCTCGGCCGGGTCGAGTGCGGACGGTTCACTGGTCATCGTCCGGGTCCTTCCCGGTGACGCCGTCCAGTTCGGCGAAGACCTCCTGGGCGACCCGCAGCCCGTTGTTGGCGACCGGCCAGCCGCCGTAGTAGGCCAGCTGGATGATGACTTCGATGATCTTCTCCCGTGACATCCCGAGGTGCAGGGCGGCGCCGATGTGGCCGCGCAGCTCCCAGTCGGTGCGTGCCAATGTCACCGCGCTCAACGCGACCAGTTCACGTTCCTCGACGCTCAGGTGCGGGCGGGTCCAGATCTCACCGAACAGGTGGTCGACGGTGAGCTGCAGGAACTCCGGGTAGGAACCGGGGCGCGGTTCGCGGCCGAAGACCTGCTGGAACATGGCCTCGCCCCGGTCACGTCGGGCAGCCGGCCGGTCCATGTGATCAACTCCTTCGGGTCGGTGGGACAGCAGTCGTCGGTCGAACCGTGGTCAACGCCCACGCCGCCGCGAAGGCGACGACCAGCAGCGCGGCGCCGCTGCCGAAGGCGGCCGCAGCGCCCGCCTGCTCGGCGACCAGCCCGACGACGACCGGGCCGACGACGGCGCCGACGTCGGTGCACATCGAGAAGACGGCGACGCCGCTGCCGGCCCGGCCGGCGACGACGTCCCCGATCAGCGCGGCCGGCGCGGCGTTGAGCAGCGCTGATCCCGCCGCGTACGCGCAGAGTCCGACGACGAGCCAGGGGTAGGTGTCCACGAACACCAGGGCGGTGATCGCCGTCGCGGCCACCCCGGTGCCGGCGATCATGGCGGGGCGCCGGCCGGCCCGGTCGACGACCTGGCCGGCCGGGACGATCAGCAACGCCTGGACGACGGCGGAGATGGTGAACGCCCACCCGACCCAGGCCACGTCGTGTCCCCACGCGACGACCACCGTGGGCACCAGCGCGCTGCGTAGTCCGAACAGGACCCAGCCCTGGGCCAGTGCCGCCGTACAGGCCACCAGGTAGCGCCGGTCCCGCAGCAGGACCGGCAGCCGGAGTGCGCCACGACCCGGTTCCGTGCCGTGGCGCGCGTCGGTCCGCAGTACCGCCAGGGTCAGCACCGTGGCGGCCAGCAGCAGTGCGGCGTACACCAGGAACGGCGCGGACAGGGCGATGAGCGCGAGGAGCCCGCCGAGCGCGGGCCCGCAGATGCCGCCGAGCAGGAAGCCGGCCTCGAACACGGCGCTGGCCCGGCCCCGCTGGTCGGCGGGGGCGACCGCCAGCAGTGTCGCCAGCGCGGACACCGAGAACAGCACCGAGCCGACGCCGCCGAGGCCGCGGAACACGAGCAGCTGCCCGTACGATCCGGCGAACGCCGCCAGGGCCGAGGAGACCGCGCACAGCAGCAGGCCGGCGACCAGGATCCGCCGTTCCCCGAACCGGGCCGCGAGCCGGCCGCAGAACGGGCTGGTGGCCAGCCGCAGCAACGCGAACAGGGCGACGAGTACGCCGATCTGGGTGGGTCCGGCGCCGAACGTCGCCGCGTACACCGGCAGGACCGGCAGCACCAGTCCCAGGCCCAGCATGACGCAGCCACCGACGACGCTGAGGACGTACACCTCGCGGGGCAGACCCGGCGGCCCGAAGGCGGCGACGGGTGGGGCGCTGCCCGGGGCGGCCGCCGTCACTGGCAGGTCACAGGATGATGCTGAGCTTGCCGTGCTCGTACAGCGTCTCGTGGTCGAGCACGACGAGCCGGCGGCGGACCCGGAACGTCTCGCCGTCGACGACGAGCTCGAACCGGTACTTTCCGACGTACGCGTCGGTGCGCCCGTGCCCGAACCGGTGCACGACGACGTTCGCCGCCACGTCGAGGTGGGTGCCCCGGTCGGCCAGGATCTCCACGTTGCTGATCGTCCGGTTGGTCCGCGACCGGGGGTTCTCGCACCACACCTCGCCGTTGAGCAGCTGTTCGATGCGCTGGCGCAGCCGGGCGGCGTCGTCGTCGATGAGCCCGAGCGCGTCGGCCGGCTCGCCGCGCACGTCGGTGGCCGGCACCGAGTAGCGGATGTCGTCGGTCAGCATCTCGGCGTACCACTCGCGTAGTCGCCACTCGTCGAGCAGCCGCGCCTCCCGGAAGAGGAACTGGCTCACCCGGTGCCACAGCCGCACCCGGGCCTCGTCGTCGACCGTCAGCTCGGTGATCATCGTCGTCACGCCCCTTGCATCAGCCGGTCCCACTGCCGCCAGAACTCGCGGGCGGGAAGCTCGTCGGTGGTCTCCGGGACCGCCTTGTTCATGCCGCGCGACAGGTCCGAGTAGCGGACCGCGCGGTTGAGGTATCCCCGCTGGCACGACTCGATGATCTCGATGTCGTCGGGGGTGGCGAAGCCGGCGGGGCCGAGGAACGTCAGGTAGTGGCTCTTGCGCAGTTCCCGGATGTCGGGGTCCTCGTCTCGGGGGGCCAGGGCGACCGAGGTGATCGCCATCTGGTCCGCGCCGACCGGGTCGATCTTGCGGATGGTGATCGCGATCGCGTCGATGATCATCAGGTTGGGGAAGATCAGCACCGCGCGGTTGGTGCCGGTGATCCGTTCGGCGCGTTGCGCACCGAACCGTTCGACGAACCGGGCGGCCGTCGCCTCGATCCGGGGCCGCAGCGCGGCGCCGAACATCGGCGTCCAGTAGGCGAGCGGGCGGGCCGCCGCCGGTGGCAGCTCGTTGGCGCCGTGCCCCAGCCCGAGGGCGCGACCGAAGCCGCCCCGGCGTCGCGGTGGCACCGACCCCAGCGACTCCATGTAGCTGACGTACCGCTTGTGCAGGGCGCGGAAGTGGTAGATGTCGACGCTGTTCTCCATCATCAGCTTCCAGTTGGCCCGGGCGCCGTGCAGCTGCGCACCCTGGATCACCTCCATCCCGACCTCCGACTGGTCGTCGATCAGGTCGAGGTACTCCGTGGCACCCGCCAGGTACTCGGTCAGGGTGCGCGGCTGCTCCGGGTCGAAGGTGACGAACACGAAACCCCGGTAGCTGTCGCTGCGGTGCCGCGCCAGGCCGAAGTCCGCCTTGCGGAAACCGGGCCCGTACCCGTCCGGGATCGGCACGCCGACCAGGTCGCCCTGGTTGGAGAACGTCCAGTCGTGGTACGGGCAGCGGAAGGACCGGGCCTGCCCGGCCGGCTGCGAACAGACCAGCGCCCCACGGTGCGGGCAGCTGTTCGCGAAAACCCGGAGCACCCCGTCGGAGCCGCGCGCCAGCACCACCGGCCGTCCGCCGACGTCACGCGCCACATAGGAGTCCGGCGCGGGTATCTCCGACTCGTGCCCGACGTACAGCCAGCAGCGGTCGAAGATCCTGGTCATCTCCTGTGCGGCCAGGTCGTCGTCGGTGTAGGCGCGGCGATCCACCCGGAACGAGTGACGGTCGGGGTCGTCGACCACGATCGGGGCGCCCACCGGCCGTTGCAGTTCGATCGTCACCGTTCGTCCTTGCCCTGCAGCGTTCCGACGGTGTCGACCACCAGGTCGGCGGTACGCGCGGCGGAGTCGCCGCACTGCGGCTGCGCGGCCCGCAGCCGGGCCCGGTAGTCCCGGGCGGGGTCGAGCAGATCGGTGACGGCGTCGGCGACCGTCTGCCGGGTGACCTCGGCCGGTTCCAGCGCTGTTCCGAAGCCGGCGCTGCCCACGAAGGACGCCTGGATGGGCTGGTCGACGGCCAGCGGGATCACCAGCATCGGGGTCTGCGCCCTGATCGACTCGGCGACCGAGTTGTAGCCGCCGTGGGTGATGAACACGTCGGCGCGTTCGAGGACCGCACGTTGCGGCAGGTACGGGGCGGTGAGCACGTCGTCGGGCAGCGCCAGCTCCCCGGTGAGGTCGCCGACCGACGCGATCACCTGCGCCCCGGTCGCCGCCGCCCCGGTGATCACCGTACGCAGCAGGTCCGGCCGCCGGTAGAAGATCGTGCCGAAGGAGACGTACACCAGTGGACGGTCAGGGTCGATCCGGTCCAGACCCGGAAAGGAGACCTCGTCGCCGCGGACTCCCGCCGCACCGGGCAGCCCGACCAACTGCACCCCGTCGTCGGTGACCGCGTCGTCGCCGACCAGGGCGGGGATCGTCGGCATCAGATTGAGAATCGGCGAACGCGCCGAATGGGTACGCATCGACCACATCACCCCGTGCCTGGTCAGATAGTTGCCGACCTGTTCGTCGTACAGCCAGCGACCGCGTCGATGGACAGCGGGGCACACGCCACCCAGATTGGCCCATATCATCCCGTACGGCACGCCGGACGCATGTGCGCCGACCATCGCCGACGCGGTGACCGGCAGCGAATCGACGAGTACGAAATCCGGTGCCGTCGCGCGCAGTACGTCGGCTGTCTGCTCGGCGACCGGCGACGACTGCAGCATCGGGCCGATCTTCGCCGGTTCGTCGCTCCACGGTGCCATCTCGACCTGCCCGATCGTGTGCACCTCCGCCTTGCCCAGGGCCTGGCCGCGCTGCTCGTCGAGCACGCCGCCGTCGGCCGACAACAGCAGCAGCGCGACGTCACAGCCGGCTACCTGAAGCGCGTTGACCACCGGAATGTACGGGTTCAGGTGGCCGTGTTGAGTGGTGGTGAGCAGGGCGACACGCATCAGATCTCCGATCTATCGAGAGAAGACGGCCAGGCCGAATCAGAATCTGTACGCATCCACCACCATCGCTGAGGGGTGCAAATCGACTGACGCTACTCGGAACAGCCTCGAAACAACCGGGTCCGCCGCCCGTCCCGAGGGGGTTCGCAAAAGCCTGCCGGGATGTGTCATCGATGTCAATGCCCTGCGGCCGTCGGCCCGCCGCGCGGCTCTCCGCCTGGCCGAGGTCCGCATCCTGACTGGACGGCCGGCGGGAGGTGCACCTGGCGTCGGGCAAAATCAATTTATATTCATCGATAGTGATCGAGCCGTTCGGTGCCTCAGGCGTGCTGCCGGCCGGCGATCGACCGACAGCAGGGCCCACCGCAGGCTCAGGCGGGACGGACTGGACCGGCATAGTCTTTATATGTAGAGTTTTGGTCATGCCACGTCGACCGAACAGCTCGCAGCAGACACTGCGGATCTTCGCCTGCTTCCTGGCCGCGCCCGACGACTGGCGCTACGGCTACCAGCTCAGCAAGGAAACCGGCCTGGCCAGCGGGTCGCTCTATCCGATCCTGATGCGCCTGACCGAGCAGCGCCTGCTGGAGGCACAGTGGCGGGAACCGGCCAGCCCTGGCCGGCCACCCCGGCACGTGTACCGGCTCACCACCGACGGGGCCGCTCTCGCCCGGACCCGGCTGGCTGAAGCCCAGCACAACGAAGCCGCCAACGCCCAGTCCCGCCGCCGCGCCACCGGCCACACCGCGCCCGCGCCCCGGCCGACCATCCAGGAGGCTTGACGATGCCCAGCTCCAAGCCGGCCCCGCCGCTGACACCGACGGCCGCCGGCCACAACCCCGTCCGGCGAGCCGCGCGGGCGGTTCTGCGCTGGGCGGTACGCCGCGGCGGCGACCGGGGCGGACCGTGGGGCGAAGCCGTCCTCGCCGAGTTCGACGAGGTCACCACGGACGCGGAAGCGGTACGCTGGGCGGCCGGCGGCGTGTGGGTGTCACTGCGGGAGCGGTCCACCGGTGCCGGCCGGTGGGTGGTCACGGCCGCGAGCTGGGTCACGGCCACCTGGGTACGGCGGGCCACGGCCGGCGTACTCGTCGTGGCGTTGCTCGCCGCCGTGGCACAGCAGTGGGTGCTGACCGTCGTGTACGTACCGTCGTGGTCGATGTCGCCGACGATCGACGCAGGGCAGCGGATGCTGGTCGACCGGGTGGCGTACCGGGTCACCGGCGTGGACGTCGGCGACGTCGTCGTGCTCGGCCCGGTCGACCGGGCCTGGACCATGCGGGTGATCGGCCTACCCGGCGACGAGCTGACCTGCCTCGACGGCCTGGTGTACCGCAACGGTGCCGCGCTGGACGAGCCGTACCTGCCGGCCGGCACCTACACCGAATGCACGCCGGTGACCGTGCCCGCCGGCCAGGTGTTCCTGCTCGGCGACCACCGAGACGGCGCATTTGATTCGCGGCACGATGGACCGTGGCGCCTCGACGACATCACCGGCCGGATGGTGGCCCGGCTACCGAACTGAGGACCTGCGCCACTGGTCGGCTGGGCGAGAGCGCCGGGGCCAGGCGTCGGCCGCCGTCACGGGCGAGTCTCGGTGACAACGTTGGCCGTGAGTTCGGAGCAGATTCCGGCGAGGATACGGTGCGCGTTCGCGAGTTCTTCTGCCTTCTCGGGATCCGCCGAGGCATTGGAGCAGCTGGCGAGGGTTTTCCAGAGTGCCCAGCCTCGTCCGCGTGCCCACGTCGCGTCATCCACCGCCAGCCGCGCGCGGAACGCCTGCCGGCTGTCGCTGGTCAGCAAGGTCCAGGCAATCGCCAGGTCACAGGCCGGGTCACCGACGCCGCAGGTCCCGAAGTCGATGACGGCCGCCAACTGTCCGTCAGCAAGGAGGAGGTTCCCCGGGGCGATGTCTCCGTGGAACCAACGGTCGACACCGTCCCAGCGGGCGTCGATCGCCGCCGCCCAGACCTCGCGCACCAGTTCGGCGTCAACGTGGTCGCCCAACTCGGCGAGCGCGTGCTCAACCTCCTGGTCGTACGTGCGTAGGGTGCCGCCCCGGAACCAGTTGTGGAGACCCGGCTGCGGGCAGTCAGCGGCGTCGACGCCCTGCAAGGCTGCCAGGAACTCGGCCAGGTCGGTCGCGAATCGGACCGGGTCGGCAATGTGTTCCGCCCTCGCCGGATCACCGTCGAGCCACCGGTAGATCGACCACGGGTAGGGATAGCCCGCAGCAGGCTCGCCTTTCGCCACCGGTGTGGGGACGGGCAGCGGCAGCCGGGCGGCGAGGGCCGGGAGCCACTGATGTTCCTTGTCGACGGCCAGGGCGTACTCGGCGGCGCTGGGTAGACGGACCAGCATTTCCGAGCCGAGGTGGAAGGTCCAGTTGTCCCAACCGCCATTGGCCACCGGCTTCACCGGCAGGTTCGCCAGGTGCGGGAACTGGTTGGCGACGAGCCGACGCACCTGGTCCGCTCCGACGGTGACGCGTTGGGGCGGGGGACCGAGGTCGGGAACGTCACTCACCGAACCGTACCGCCCCCGGTCTGCTGGGCCATGGTGTCGGCGGCGTCGGCCAGGACGCGCCGCATCGTGGCGGTGCCGGTGTGTCCGGCGTCGCCGATGACGTGCAGCCGCGCGTCAGGCCAGACCTGCGCGATCTCCCACGGGGTGATCGCCGGCCCACTGACGTCGGTACGCCCGTGGATCAGCACCCCCGGGATCCCGGCGAGCTTCGGCACGTTGCGCAGGATCTCGCCGTCGGCGAGGAACGCGCCGTTGCCGAAGTAGTGCGCGCAGATCCGGGTCATGGTGAGCCGCTGCCGCAGCTCCCGGTCGGAGTACGCGCCCGGGTTGCCGTTGTGCTCCTCGGAGATCAGCGCGTCCTCCCAGGCGCACCACTCGTCGGCGGCCCGCTGGCGTACCGCCGGGTCCGGGCCGGCGAGCAGCTGGCCGTAGCGCAGCAGCACCGGTTCGATCGGCGGCTCGCTGTCGGTCGGCAGCCGGTAGCCGGGCAGGCCGGCGTGGGCGATGAACCGCTGCCACGCTTCGGGGAAGAACCGGCCGGCACCCCGGTACAGCCAGTCGACCTCGGACCGGCGGGTCATGGTGACCGCGACGAGGATCATGCCGCGTACCCGGTCGGGGTGGTTCGTCGCGTACGCCAGGGCCAGCGTCGCGCCCCAGGAGCCGCCGTACACGACCCAGCGGTCGATGCAGAGGTGCGCGCGCAGCCGTTCGATGTCGGCGACGAGGTGGCCGGTGGTGTTGGTGCTCAGGTCGGTGGCCGGGTCGGCTGCCGACGGGGTGCTGCGTCCACAGTTGCGCTGGTCGAGCAGGACGACCCGGAACCGCTCGGGGTCGAGCGACCGGCGGTGCCGGGGCGTGCATCCGCTGCCCGGCCCGCCGTGCAACATGACGACGGGTACGCCGTCGGGGTTGCCGCAGACCTCCCAGTAGACCTGGTGGCCGTCCCCGACATCGAGCATTCCGGTGTCGTACGGCTCGATCATGGCGTACTCCTCATCGGGTTTCCGGCGGGGTTGATGGCGGGGTTGATGGCGGCGACGACCAGGTCGACGATGCTGTCGGCGTAGTCGTCGGTCAGGGGGCCGTTGCGCAACAGCCAACGGTGGTAGAGCGGACCGAACAGCAGCTCCACGACCTGGTCCAGGGGAGCGTCGGGGCGGACCTGGCCGGCGTCGCGGGCGGCTGCCAGGCGGGCGCGGACCATGTCCAGTTGGGGGCGGAGCAGCCGGTCGCGCGCCTGGTCGGCCAACTCTTCGTCGGTGAGTGTCTCGATGGTGATGGCGCGGGTGGTGGCGGACAGCCGTGGATCGGCGAACTCGGCAACGGTGGCCCGGAGCACCTGACGCAGGTCGGCCTGCAGGTCGCCGGTGTCGGGCAGGGCGAGGGCGTCCGGCAGGTTGTCGGTGAGCGCGTCCAGGATGACCGCGCCCTTGCCGCGCCACCAGCGGTAGATGGTCTGCTTGCCGACCCCGGCGCGGGCGGCGATGGCCTCGATGGTGACGGCGGCGTAGCCCTGCTCGGTCAGCAGCGCCAGGGCGGCGGCGAGGATCGCGCGGCGGGACTGCTCGCTGCGCCGGGCGGGCTGTGGGGTCACCGCGACAGCCTACTGCGAGACGGTACGTCTCGTCTTGACGCGCCTGCGGTGGCGTGCTTCGCTGTTGGCGAGACGAAACGTCTCGTCTCCAAGTTTCCGGAGGTCCCCGTGCCGCAGCCGCACATCGCCATGGTCAGCATCCCGTTCCACGGCCACGTCAACCCGAGCCTGGAGATCATCCGGACCCTCGTGCAACGCGGTCACCGGGTCACCTACGCCAACGACCCCGCCTTCGCCGAAGTCATCGAGCACACCGGCGCCGAGCTGAAACCGTACGAAACGACGCTGCCCAGCGACGGTGGCGCCGGGACCGACGACCCGATCGAGCAGCTCACGCTCTTCCTCGACGACGCCATCGCCATGGCACCGCAGCTGCGGGCCGCCTACGCCGACGACCGGCCGGACCTGTTCCTCTACGACATCGCCGGCGCACCGGCCCGGCTGCTCGGCGAGCAGTGGGGCATCCCGGCCGTCCAGCTGTCGTCGACGTTCGTGGCCTGGGACGGCTACGAGCAGGAGATGGCGTCGGTCGTCGAGGCGATGCGGGCCGATCCGCGCGGCGCCGACTACTACCGGCGGTTCGAGCAGTGGCTGGCCTCGGAGGGTTCGTCGGTCACCGACAGCATGGCGTTCCAAGGTCGGCCGACGCGCAGCCTCGTGCTGCCGCCGGAGGCGCTCCAGCCGAACGCCGACCGGGTGGACCGGTCCGTCTACAGCTTCGTCGGCCCGGTCCTCGGCGACCGCTCCGACCAGGGGACCTGGGTCCGCCCGGTCGGCGTCGACAACGTGCTGCTGATCTCCCTCGGCTCCGCCTTCACTCGGCAGGCCGAGTTCTACCGCCGGTGCGTCGCCGCATTCGGCGACCTGCCCGGCTGGCACACCGTCCTGCAGATCGGCAGCCACGTCGACCCCGCCGAGCTGGGTCCCGTCCCGGACAGCGTCGAGGTCCACCCGTGGGTGCCGCAACTCGCCGTACTGGAGCAGGCGGACGCCTTCGTCACCCACGCCGGCATGGGCGGCAGCAGCGAGGGCCTCTACTGCGGGACCCCGATGATCGCCGTACCGCAGGCGGCCGACCAGTTCGCCAACGCCGAGCAGCTGGCCAGCCTGGGTGTCGCCCGGGTCGTCGACTCGGCCACCGTCACCGCCGCCGAGCTACGTGGGACGCTGCTCGCCCTCACCACAGACCCCGCCGTGGTGGCCCGCAGCGCCGACCTGAAGCGGCAGGCCCGGTCGGCAGGCGGCGCCGACCGGGCCGCCGACCTGATCGAGGCCGAAATCGCCGGTACGGCACGCAGCCACGCCGGGCAGCGTTCGACGATCGGCGGATGAACGGGTCGACGGTACGTCGCCGCGCTGCAGGTGCCTTGGTGGGTGTCCGCCCCTGGCGACCCAGAAGATTCCGCTTACGCCGGCGCGGCGACTGCGGCGATCCGCTCGGCCAGAACGGCGGGGGTGATCTCGGTGGCAGGCAGCCACGCGTAGTCGTGAACCTCCTCGGCCTGCAGCGTCACGTCCCGGGCGGTGGTGGTGAAGGCGTAGCGCAGGTCGAAGTGCTGGTGGTCGGGTTCGCCCTTGGCCGGGTTGGCCGGGATCGGGTGGACGTCGATGTCTATCGGCGTCTCGTCGAGCAGAGTCAGCGCCGTGGTGCTGATGCCGGTTTCCTCGGCGACCTCGCGCAGCGCGGCCCCGACCAGGGTGGTGTCATCGGGTTCGAGGTGCCCGCCGGGGCGCAGCCAGGTGTTGAGCGCGTTGTGGCGGATGTGCAGCACCCGCCGGTCCGCGTCGAGGACGAGCGCCGAGCAGGTGACGTGCCCGGTGAACGTTGCGCGGGAGGTCAGGTCGCAGGGCCCGCGCAGGGCGGCGGTCAGCGCGGCGAGCCGGTCGGCCTCGTTGGGGTGGCGGGCCAGATAGACGGTGACGGTCGCGGCGATGTGGTCGGCGTCGATCATCGGTGTGCCCCCGGAGGGTTGAAGTGGGCCAGCCAGATCTCGGCGATGCGCTGCCGGTCGGCCTCGGGCACCTCATGGTAGCCAGGCTCGACCTCGCCGCTGGCGCACCGAGCGGCAGCGGCCAGGATCTCGGCCTGTACCAGGAAGATGAACGCTCCGACCGAGGCGCCATGCAGGAAGTTGACCGCGTTCCCGCTGGCGAGAAGGTAGAAGTAGTGCCCGACGGTGGTGTAGCGGGTGACATGCTCGGCAACCACGCTTTGCTCGTACACCCCGGTCAGGGTGTCGAGTTCGAGTTCGTCCTCGCTGGAGGTGACCGAGGCCAGGTAGGCGCCGTTGGCCAAGCCGGTGAAGTCCTCGCCGCGCAGCGCCAGGTTGCCGGTGGCGCACATGACCATACCCGCCGTCGCCAGCGCCGCCGGGCGGCTGGCCGCGACATGGAAGCCTTGCGCTAGGGCTTGCGTGGCGCGCACCGGGTCGGCGTCGTAAACGGTGACCCGCACGCCCTTGGCGTGCAGGGTGCGGGCGATGCTGGAGCCAAGCTTACCGAAGCCGACCACGGTCGCGGCCCGACCGGGGAGAATGTCTCCCCGTGAGCGCATCAGCGCCTCGGTGGAGAACACGATGGACTGGCCGACCAGGTGATCCTCGGGCTGCTTGAGCGGGCTGCGTGCCACCGAGTAGACCGCACACGGCGGCTTGCCCAGTTCGAGGTAGCGGCGATGGCCGTTCTCGGTGTCCTCTACCACGCCAAGGATCCGACCGGAGAACCGGTCGCACAGCTCGGCCAGCACCGGGGCGAAGTAGCCGCCCACGTCGAGCAGCACCACCGCCCGGCCGGCGGCGCGCTGTTCCAGGTAGGCGCACGCGGCATCCGGGTCGGCGAACCGGTCTCGGGACAGCTCGTCGACCGAGTAGGCCAGGCCCACCGCACGAGCTGCGGCGCGGTGCACGCTCTTGGGTTTGGGCAGCACCCCAGCCACCGGCGTGATCCGGTCGACCGCGCGGATGAACGGCGGCCGGTCCGCCAGCAGATGCGTGATCACCAGCGAGCGGGTGTCGGCACCCCCCGAGCAACCAGTGGCGGTGACAGCGCGGAAGTAGCGGTCCAGGCGGGCGGTCTCAAAGGTCTCCACGGCAGGGACTCCTCAACAGACAGGCGAGCACGGCGAGACCGTCGCGGCGGCGGTTTAATACGCAGCATCACCAGCGGGCTCCCGGGTTGTGAACGCCCGTAGTGTTGCGGCAACATCGGCAGTGACAAATCCGCTTGGCACCCGATGGTGGTGGCGATGGACGCCGGTTGACCCTGCCGACCGGTGGGCTACACGTCGACGATGGCGATAGCGTGACCTTGCAGCTGCAGACACCGGACGGAAGGACCGTACGAGTGAGCCTGTCCCGACGCGACCTCGGCAAGCTTCTTGCCGGCGGCGCGCTGCGCGCGGTCGTGCCTGCCGACGTCGACGCCGCCGAGCGGGTGTCGAAGGTGCTGCGTTCGCCCCGCCGGGTCGACCCCAGGTGCTCGACTACTTCCACACCTTGCTGGAGCAGCACTTCACCGCCGATAAGATGCTCGGCCCTCGCCAGTTGCTCGGCCCGGTCCTGGCGCAGATCCAGGTCCTCGACGAGCTGCGCCGCCACACCCGCCCCGGCACCACCGAACCGACGCTGCGGCTGCTCGCGCAGTACGCCGAGTTCGCCGGCTGGCTGCACCAGGACGCTGGCGACACCGCCGCTGCGATGTGGTGGTCGCACCGGGCCAGCGAATGGGCTCAAGCCGTCGGCGACTACCAGATGGTCGCCTACATGCTCATCCGCAAGTCCAACATCGCGCTGGCCGACGCCGACCCGGTGGGCGTCGTGGACCTGGCTGCCGCCGCGCGCAAGGTACCCGGCCCGGTCAGCCCCAAGCTGCACGCTTTGGCCGCGCAGCAGGAGGCCCGCGGCTGGGCGCTGTGCCGCGACGCCGACACCTTCCAAGACCGCCTCGGCTTGGCCGCCGAGCTCCTACGCGAGCACCCCGACGACGTCAACGAGGATGCACCGGTCTACCTGCACCATTACAACCTGGCCACCCTGGAGGAACAGTCCGCCTCCGGTTACCGGGCGTGTGGGCAGGCCGAGATCGCGGTGGCCATCCTGGAACGGCAGATCGCGGCAACACGGGCGCACCTGCACCGCGACACCGGCTCGGCCCGCATCTCCGCTGAGCTGCACACCCTTGACCGCATCCTGACCCACCGCTGGCCTACCCTGCCCGCTGCAGTCGAACTGCACGAAGCTCTGGCCACCGCCTGGCCGCACGGCTGCTCGCCTCCACCTTCGGCTGACGCGCTCGCGGGCCGATCTGAGCGGCGCGGAGCCCTGGTCCGCCGCTGCGTGACAGCCGGGGGACCAGGGCTCCGTCGTTGTCCGGGGGTGGTGCGGGTCAGTGTGGGGTCTTCACCGTGTCGACGAAGTGCTGCCAGGCGGCGGCGTCGAAGGTGAGGACCGGGCCGGTCTGGTCCTTGCTGTCGCGGACTGCGACGCGGTACGGGTGGCCGGCCACCTCGACACAGTCGCCTTCGCCACCAGACCGGGTCGACTTACGCCAAACGCCGTCAGCCTTCATCGTCGTACTCCTTGGCGATCCGGGTGATGAACTCGGTCGATTCTAGCGGCGTCAGACACTGTTGCTTGAGCGAGGACCAGATGCCCTCGTAGGTCTCGATCTCGGTGGATTTGTCGAGGTAGACGGCACCGCAGGGGCCGTCGGAGTAGACGGTGGTCGGCTCGGGCGGGCGGACGCTGACCTTGGGGAAGGTAAGGATGGAGAAGGATCCTGTGCTTGTCCAGCGGGCGAGCCCGGCGGCGAGCGGGAGGACTCGGACGGTGACGTTGTGGCGTTGGGTGGCGACGGCAGCGAGGTGACGCAGTTGGCGGGCCATCGCGGCGCGATCCTTGAGCGGGCGGCGCAGCGCCGGCTCGCCGATCACCACGTCGAGGTCGGGGGCCTGCGGGACGACGCGGGCGAAGAGCTTCTGTCGCTTGGACCGGACCTCGACCTTCGCCTGTAGGTCGGCCGGGCTGAGACCCGGGGTGTCGATGCTGATGATCTCGGTCATGTACTCCAGGGACTGGAGCAGGCCGGGGATGACGTTCGGCTCGTACTTGCGGATCGTTGAGGCGGCGGCTTCGAGGCCGACGTACAGCTTGAACCATTCTTTGATGGCGTGGTCGTAGCTGTGGTACCAGCCGCGTGACTTGGTCTCGCGGGCCAGGTCGCGCATCGTCTTGATCGTTTCTGCGGGTGCGCCGTAGAGCCGGCACATCGCCTCGGCGTCGTTCGGGTGGATCGGCACCTGGCCGCCCTCGTAGCGCCAGATGCGCGGCGGCGACCATTCGAGTGCCTTGGCCGCTGCGGCGACCGTGACATGAGCGTCTTCGCGAAACTCTCTCAGATATCGACCCAGTTGCCTGCGTGGAACCGTGCTGCCGGTGTCGTCCACGAAACCCCGTCCTCTCGTGTCACGTAATGGTGGGTGGATGTTGGGTCCGAACCTACCGGTGCGAGATTGCGCTGAGCCAGTTGGCGAATAAGCATGATGTGAAGGAAGAGTTCAGTGATCATGGGAAATGAGTTGTGAGAAGGGTTGACAGATGAATCTGAGGTCCACACGCGACCGCGTGACGCGGTTCGCGCGACGGCACAACGCCTACGCGGACGGAGAACGCTGATGCACATCGCCAGTCGGCCCGACTGGAACTGTCGCGAGTGCGGTACAGAATGGCCGTGCGAAACCGCGAAGATCGAAATCACCGCGGACTGGTTGGACGACCGGATCGGGATGTGCGTCTACCTCGCCACCCTCATGTACGAGGCGATCGACGACCTGCTGGAATGCGACGCCGAGCAGCTCAGCCCGCCCGACCTGTACCGCCGGTTCCTCCGCTGGCCCGACCAGATCGCCGAGACCGAGGCCATGGCTCGGCTGTCAGCGAGTCTCGGTAGGCACTGACCACTGTCGCGGCACCCCGCCGGAGTGACAGCACCGCCCGTCACTCCGGCTCCGCCTCCCCTTCTGGCTTCTCCTCCACCGGTACGCGCACCAGCCGCCGCGTGTCCGGATCGACGCCCCATTGAGACGGCCACAGATCACCAACACGATCACCGCCCCCAACCCCTACCTCATCGAAAGTCGGCCCTGTATCGAACGTCGCCCCGGCGAACCTGGCGGTGCCGGTGAAGGTCGCCCAATCGAATCCGGCGTCGCTGGTGAAGGTCGCCCCAACGAACCAGGCCGTGCCGGTGAAGGTCGCCCCAACGAACCAGGCGTCGCTGGTGAAGGTCGCCCCGATGAACCGGGCAGTGCCGGTGAGCGTCGCCTCGATGAATCCGGCGTCGCCGATGAACGTCGCCCCGTCGAACCGCGCGTCGCCGATGAACGTCGCCCCGTCGAACCGCGCGTCGCTCAGGTAGCAGTCGGTGAAGTCGACGTCGAGGAGGGTGGCTTCGGTCAGGTCGAGGGTTACGCCGTTCCAGTAGGTCGGGCTCGGTGCACCGTCCGGCGTCGTCGGCCGCAGGTGGCGGGCGAGGATGCGCTGCGCGGCCAGCCGTACCTGGCGTTCCTCACGGGGGTCAGGCTGCGTCGGCTGGTCCGGTTTCGGCGTCTGCTTCTCGGCTGGTGGGGTGTACGGCATGCGCAGGTAGGCGCAGATGACCTCGACGATGCTCTGGCGGTGCACCAGGTTGTCCTGAGCTAGGCGTTCCAGGGCGTACAGGCCGGCCAGGCGTACCGGCGCCTTGTCGGAGCCGAGCTGGTCGGCGGCCTTGACATACAGTTCGGTGACCCGTTTCTCGCCCGCGTCATACTCGGTGGCCTGCTGGGTCCGTTCGGTGACCTGCTGGCGGCGTAACGCCAGCAGCAGCGCGGCGGCGGCACCGACACCCGCGCCGACCGACAGGCCGGTGCGGATCGTCTCCACCCTCAGCTGCGCCCGCTCCAGCGGCGTCCCGACACCGGCCGGGACGGTGGCCTGCAGCGCCAACACCGCCGCCCAGGTGATGCCGGCGACGACCAGCGCGCCGACCGGGAGGATCCAGGTCGGCAGCGGCCGCAGTGGCCGCTGCGGCGGTACGGGTGCCGCCGACGATTCGACCGCCGGCAGCGACCGCCGCCACAGCACACCACCGACGGCCAGACCGGCCACCCCGACTGCGGCGAGCAGCAGTTCCAGCCAGTGGCCGAGGATCAGCCGACCCAGCATCGGCCACGCCCGCCCCGGCAGCAGCGCGACGGCGGCGGCGAGCAGGGCCGCCGCACCCGCTGCGGCCGGCGTCGCCGCTTTCCAATGCTTGATCACCTGTGTGTCCCGCCGCCCGCTGGAAACCATTCGCCGTCGGCCCACCACAGTAGAGCCGTACCGCCAGGAGGAGCGGACCGGCGCGGTGTCGGATGCCCTACGGCGGAGGTGTCACAGCGGGGTGGGCAGGACGCGGACGGCGGCGGTGCGGGACCACTCGGCCAGCAGCAGAGTGGCGTCGTCGTCGGGTGCGCCGCCCCGGTGCTCGGCGGCGGCGCGGGCCAGTCGCCGTACCGCCTCGGGGGCCGGCAGCCCAGTCGCGGCCTGCCGTTTGGCGAAGTCGACCAGGCGAGGCAGACCGAACGGTCACCGGCGCGCACCCCCGCCTCCGGCACGCCGTCGGTGAACAGCAGCAGCTGGTCGCCGGGTTCGAGGATCTCCTCGCCGACGCGGGCGGCGGTGGCGGGGATGCCCAGCGGTAGCCGGCGGCCGGCACGCAGCTCGCGGACCATTTTGCCGCCGCGCAGCAGCAGCGGCCTCGGGTGCCCGGCGTTGACGTAGCGCAGCAGACCGGTCTCCAGGTCCAGGTCGGCGAGGAAAGCGGTGACGAACCGGGCGTCGGTGAACTGGTCGGTCAGGGCCGCGTCGGCGGTGCGGCCCTGGGTGACCAGGTCGTGCCCGCAGCGGCGGGCCGACCGGACGGCGGCGATCACCGTCGTGCAGGCCAGGCCGGCTTTCAGGCTGTGCCCAACCGCGTCGAAGACCGCCAGAAAGGCGTGGTCGCCGTCGCCGTCGATGGCGTAGTCGAAGCCGTCGCCGCCGACGTCGTAGCAGGGTTCGAGGACGGCGCTGACGGTGATCCGCTGCGTGGCGGCGGTCAGCGGCGGCAGCACCTGCGACAGCAGTTCCCCGGCGACGGTCGCCGACCGGGACCGGCCGACCAGCCGCAGATGGTCGCCTTTCGGCCGGGTAGCGGTGATCAGGTGCCCGATCAGCCCGGCGACGGTCTCGCAGCGGCGGCGGGTGTGCCGGCCGTCGGCATGTCCGATAGATTGCGTCCGGTCGGTACACGACTCGTGGGAGCGGGGACACCGTGGTTGTCGCAGGTCTGGTCCTCGCCGGTGCGGCGGCGCTGATCCACGGCTACATCTTCTACCTCGAATCGGTGGTGTGGACCGCGCCGCGTACCCGCGCGGTGTTCGGCATCCGCAGCGAGCAGGACGCCCTGACCACCCGGACGTTGGCGTTCAACCAGGGCTTCTACAACCTGTTCCTGGCGGTCGCGGTCGTCGCCGGCATCGTCGTGGTCGCGGCCGGGGCGACCGCCATCGGCGCGACCCTGGTGTTCACCGGCGCCGGCACGATGGTGGCGGCCGGCGCGGTGCTGCTGATCTCGCGGCCCGCGATGGCACGCGCCGCGCTCATCCAGGGGTTGCCGCCACTGCTGGGTGTGGTCGCCCTGGCGGTCGGGCTCGCCGGCTGACGGGCCGGCTCACCGTCTGAACCACTCCGTACGGCAGGCCAGTCGGTGACCGGTGGCCTGCCGTCGATGTCGGATCACGAACACCGGATGGGTCGCTGATCCGACGATTCTTCTGCGCAAATGGCGCCGTACCGCTGCATTTTTCAGCCGGACAGGGCATGCGCGGACGGAAACCCGGTCGGCAAATGGTTCGCGGCGCTGCCGGCGGTCGTGACACGGTGTGCCTCGCCCGACACCGGAGGGCGAACCGCAACCACATCTGAGGAGACACCTCGTGAACACCAGCAGAAGGACGGTCCTCGGCCTGCTCGCCACCGCGGCGGTCGCCGGACCCCTGGCGACGCTGCCGGCTACCCCGGCGGCCGCCGCCGACATCTACACCTCGAACACCGACCTGTACTCGGACCCGAACCTGGCCGAAGGGGTCGACTACGCCCGCCGCTACCGCCGGCATCCGCTGCTCGACAACTCCGACGCCACCGCGACGCCGTTTCCGCGTACCGCGATCATCGCCCCGCACGGCGGCGGCATCGAAGGCGGCACGTCGGAGCTGTGCCTGGCGATCGCCGGCTACCATCCGGCGAATCTGGCGGCGACCCCACCGGCCGGCCCGACGTACGACTACTGGATGTTCGAAGGCATCCGCTCGTCCGGCAACGCCGAACTGCACGTCACCGCCAGCCACTGCGACGACGTCCCGGCGTTGTCGGTGGCGGCCGGCGCGCTGAACGTCGTCACCCTGCACGGCTGCACCCCGGGCACCGCCGGGCTGCCGTCGGGCGCGCAGGCCGTCGCCGTCGGCGGACGCAACGCCGCGTTGCGCGCCGAGCTGATCTCCGCCTACACCACGGCCGGGATCACCGCGTTCGACGCCACCGGCATCCCGGCGATCGCCGGCACGTCGACCGACAACATCGTCAACCGGACGCTGCTCGGCACGGGCGCCCAGCTGGAGCTGACCACCCCGCTGCGGGCGGCGATGTTCGGCACCAACACCCGCTCCCAGCGCAAGCACACCACCAACACGCTGTTCTGGGACTTCGTGGCGGCCACCCGCACCGCCATCACGCAGATCGAAGCGACGCAGCCGATCCTGTGACGCTTACCGCGACACCCCGCCTCGCACCCGGGTCACAGTACCCGGGGCGGGGTGTTGCCGGCGGCGACGATCGCCCGGCGCATCGGCACCGCCAGCAGCAGAACGAACCCGACCACAAAGAAGATCAACAACGAGACCAGACCGACCCGGTACGAGTTCGTCAGCTGGAACACCAGCCCGAACGCCAACGGCCCCAACCAGCTGGTGCCCTTGTCGCTGATCTCGTAGAAGCCGTAGTACTCGCCTTCCTTGCCGGCCGGGATGAGCTGGCTGAACAGTGACCGGCTCAACGCCTGGGAGCCGCCGAGCACCAGCCCGATCGCCGCGCCGAGCGCCATGAACTGCGCCGGCGCCTCGGCCGGCAGCCGGAACGCCGCCACGATCACCCCGGTCCACAGCACCAGGCTGCCCAGCACCGTCTTCCACGCGCCGATGCGCTGCGCGACCGCCCCGAGCGCCAGCGCCCCGCCGAACGCCAGGAACTGCACCAGCAGGATCGTCACGATCAGCGTCGACTGGCCCAGCCGCAGCTCCTCGGTGCCGTACTGGCTGGCCAACGCGATCACCGTCTGGATGCCGTCGTTGTAGACCAGGAACGCCAGCAGGAAGAACAACGTCAACGGGTACGCCTTCAGCCCGCGCACCGTACGGCCCAACTGTTTGAACCCGTCGGTGAGCACGTTACCGCCCGGCCGGGCATCGACCGCCGGATGCTCCCGCAGCCACGCCAGCGGCACCAGGGTGAACACCGCCCACCACACCCCGGCCGACACGATCGACCAGCGGGCCAGGTCCAGGGTGCGCTGCGCGTCACCGTCGACGCTGAACGACTGCACCACCACCAGGTTGACGGCCAGCAGCAGCCCACCACCGAGGTAGCCGAGCGCCCAGCCCCGGCTGGAGATCCGGTCCCGGTCGTCGGGGCCGCCCAGCTGCGGCAGGAACGAGTTGTACACCACCACGCTGGCGCCGAACGCGATGTTGGCCAGGACGAACAGCCCACCGCCGAGCAGGTAGCGGTCCCCGGTGACGAACACCATCGCGACGGTCGCCCCGGCGCCGACGAACGCCGACACCGCCAGCAGCCGCTTCTTGTGCATCGACCGGTCGGCCAACGCGCCCATCACCGGCAGCACCAGCACCGTCAACGCCACCGACAGCGACACCAGGTACGGGAAGTACGACCCGGCGGCCACCTTGATACCGAGCGGGTACACGTACGCCACACAGGAGTCGGCGTCGATCGCGCAGCCGGCGGCCTGTTTGGTGACCGTGGTCAGGAACGGCCCCAGGAACACGGTGATGACGGTGGTGGAGAACGCCGACATCGCCCAGTCGTAGAAGTACCAGCCGGTGCGTTCCCGCCGAGTGCTCGACGGCGCGGCACCGGGCGGCGCCGACGGCGGCGGCACGGGCGCGGGCCCGGTGGGCGGCACGCTGGGTGGCTCGGTGGGGTCGGCCATCGGATCCTTCACTGTCGGTCAGCGGGCGGCGTGGTCCACGTCGACCCGCCGGTCGGGCGGCCAGTGGCCACGGGCGAGGTACACGTCACGCAACACCTCGACGTGATCGGTCATGATGCCATCCACCCCGAGGTCCAGTAACTCGTGCATCTGGGCGGGTTCGTCGATCGTCCAGACATGCACCTGCAACCCCAGCCGGTGGCAGTACGCCACGAACCGGGCGTCGACCACCCGCACCCGGTTGAACCGCACCGGCACCTGCGCGGCCACCACCGACGGCGGCAGCCGCAGTCGCCGGCCGGTCAACGACCCGACCCGCAGCCGGGTCATCGCCCGCATGCCCAGCGACGTCGCGACCCGGCCGCCGGTCGACGTCCGCAGCCGGTGCAGCCGCCGGTCGGAGAACGACGCCAGCAGCACCCGGTCGGCGGCGGCGCACCGGTCGACCGCCGCCAATGTCGGCTCCACCCCGCCGTCGGCCTTCACGTCGACGTTGAACCGCACCTGCGGCCAGCTGTCGAGCACGTCGTCGAGCCGCGGCACCACCGACGCCCCACCGACCCGCACCGTGGCCAGGTCCGCCCAGCGCAGCCGCGCGATGCTGCCCCTGTCGCCGGTCACCCGGTCCAGCGTCGGATCGTGGAACACCACCGCCACCTGATCGGCGGTGCCGTGCACGTCGGTCTCCACGTACCGGTAGCCGAGCCCGACGGCGCGGCCGAACGCCTCGGCGGTGTTCTCGTCACCGCGGGCCGCGCCGCCCCGGTGCGCGAACGCGATCGGAGCGGGCGAGTCCAGGTACGCGAACCGGTGCGACACGCAGCGCAGTATGCCCGCCGCCGGCAACCTGCGGGCGTACGGCAGGTTGCGCGACGCCGACCGGTCACCGGCCGGTGACCGGTGCGGGCCGCCGCGCCGCCGGCAGTAGGGTGCCCCCATGCGGGCACTCGGCATCGACTTCGGCACCTCGAACACGGTGGCGGTGGTACGCGGCGGCGACGGCCGGGTCCGGCCGCTGCTGTTCGACGGCACCCCGCTGCTGCCGTCGGCGGTGTACCGCGACGCCGACGGGCGGCTGCACGTCGGCGCGGACGCGCACCGCCGCGCCCGCATCGACCCGTCCGGGTTCGAACCCAACCCGAAACGCCACGTCGACGACGGCACGGTGCTGCTCGGCGACGCCGACGTTGCGGTGCCGCAGCTGGTCGCCGCCCTGCTGCGCCACGTCGCCGCCGAGGCCCGCCGCCAACTCGGCGGCGTCGACGAGGTCCGGCTGACCCATCCGGTGCGGTGGGGGGAGCGGCGCCGGATGGTCCTCGTCCAGGCCGCGCACGCCGCCGGGCTGCCCCGGCCGACGCTGATCGCCGAACCGGTCGCAGCCGCCTCCTACTACACGTCGGCGCTGGGCGCGGCGCTACCGCCCGGCCGGGCGTTGGCCGTCTACGACCTGGGCGGCGGCACCTTCGACGCCGCCGTGGTCCGGCGTACCGCCACCGGGTTCGACGTGCTCGCCGAGCAGGGCCTGACCGAACTCGGCGGACTCGACTTCGACCAGGCGCTGGTCGAACATCTCGGCGGCGTCTACTCACCCAGCCGCACGACCGTGTGGAACGGTCTGGTCGCCCCGGCCGACACCGGGTCGCGGCGGGCCCGCGCCCTGCTCTACGACGACGTCCGCGGCGCGAAGGAGATGCTGTCCCGTACGGTCAGCGCTGACGTGCACCTGCCGGCGCTGGACATCGCCGCCCACGTCACCCGCGACGAACTGGAGTCGCTGATCCGCGACCATCTGGCCCGTACCGTGACGTGCCTGGCGCAGACGGTCGCCGCCGCCGGTCTTACCCCGGCCGACCTGGTCGGCGTGTTCCTGGTCGGCGGTTCCAGCCGGATCCCGCTCGCCGCGCAGCTGATCCACACCGAACTGGGGGTGGCACCGACCACTCTGGAGCAGCCGGAGACCGTCGTCGCCGACGGCGCGTTACGGGTCGGCGCCGCCGCCCGCACCGGCCTGCCCAGCCCGCGTCCACCGGCGGTGGCGGGGTTGCCGCGTGCCGCCGCCGCGCCGCCGCGTATCGCCGGGACACCCGCGGCCGGGCCGACCTCGCCGGCCGCCCCGGCGCCGTTCATGGCACCGGTGCCGGTGTCACCGCACCCGGCGCCGGGCCGCCCCTGGTACGACGAACACGGCCCGGTCCTGGTAGCCGCACTGGCCACCATGGTCGGCATCGCCGTCGTCGTCATGGTCATGCTGCTGCTCACCTGATCAGGGCAGGGTCCGGGACCACATGAGGTCACGGTGTGGTCCGGTCTAGCACGGCGGTGACCGCGCCCGGCTGCCGCGGTGCGGTCCGCTCCCCGGTGCCTGTGGTGCGTCGCGCGTCCTGCAGCGGAACGAAACAGGCGACAGCGACAGCCAACCCGAAACGGAGATTGCCGACAACTGCGTCGCCGAGCAAATCACCGCCGACCGAGGTGACCGGGGCAATCATCATGAAGGCTACCAACATCGACCATGCGGCGTTGTATTTCCGATTGACTGACACCGCGCACAGTGCCGCAAACACCAACCAGATCTGATGGTGCGTCCACGACACCGGGGAAATAACGAGACCCGCCGCGCCGACAATCACCGCAGCTGCCAGGTTCCATCCCCGCCGGGATGCGCGTACCGCACGGTAGAAGGCTAGGCCGACTACCAGGAGGCCAAGTCCGCCAACCACCAGGGTACGAGCATCGTCAGCTACGTCGAATCTCAACAACACCGCGTTGAGCGACTGATTTCCGATGGAAACGATATTCCCAATCCGGTCGACACTCCAAATCTCGGTAAACCAGAAACGAATCGACTCGGCGGGCAGGATCAACCAGGCCAAGGCGGTCGACGTCAGAAAGGCGACACATGCGGTAACCGCCTTCCGCCATTGGCCAGAAACACACCAGTAGGCGATGAAAATCGCGGGTGTAAGCTTGATGGCCGAGGCGACACCGGTCGCGACTCCTCGGTATCTTATCGGGACGATATCCAGGCAGTCAATCAGAACCAGAACGCCCAGGACGAAGCTGATCTGACCGAAACGGATGTTGCTGGACACTGGTGCGGACAGAAATAGCAGGAGGCAAACGATCGGCAAGGCTGGCAGTATGGCGATGCGGCCGGCAACTGCATTACGAAGCAGACACCCGGCGAAGACGACAGCGGTCAGCGTGGCGGCCGTCCACAGGACCTGGATGACGGCTTCCGGGAAGATGGCAATTGTGACGAACAGCAGTCCCGCAAACGGCGGATATGTGAACGGAGCCTCGTTGTGGCCGGAAAACTCATATAGTTCTCCACCGTGCAACATGAGGCGAACGGCACCCCAGTATACGTTGAGGTCGGTAAGGCGCTCGCCTGGTAGTCGGAGAAACGCACCAGCCACTTGGCCGGCAGCAGCAGCAATTACGGACATCCAAGCCGTAATCACCACAACGTTGCGTCGCGTAGTGGTGCCCTTACGCGCTAGTCGACTCCGCACTCTGCCCCCGAATGTAGCAATCCCGATCTTCGAGTCGAGACTAGACTAGCAGCGTAGCTGTATCGCCACACGGCCGACCCGGCCCCATCCAGGTGAAGCCCGAGGACGTTAAATGGCCGTGACTGGATAGGTGCGTGGGACCTTGGAACACCGCAAGCGCGCGAGGTGGGTCAGGCGGTTGTGGGGATCCAGGGGTTGCCGGCGGCGGCTCGGGTGAGTGCGTCGAGCATGTTGATGCCGTGTCGGGTGGCGGTGGCGGTGTAGCTGCGGATCGCGGCGAAGTGTTCGGCTCCGGTCATGGTGCGCATACTGCCGGAGACCTTGATCCGGAGTTTCGGCATGCGGATGGTCCGCTCGGCCGGGTCGGTGACGAAGCGGAGGTAGTCGGTGTGTCGGTCCCGTAGTCGCACGAACAGGGCGTGGTACTTGCGGTGCAGCTTGTCGGTGCGGGTGGCGGTGGCCTCGGCGCCGAGCACGACGGCCGAGCGCAGCAGGTGGGTCTGTTCGGCGAGGTCGGCCGGGTCGGGTTCACCGCCGTCGGCGCGGGCCGTGACCGTCAGGCGGTTCAGGTGCCGCAGGGCGTCGATGGCCTGGCCGGCGAGGTCGGCGACCTGTCCGGTGGCGGTGTCGACCACGTAGACCAGTTCGCGCAGCACGTGGGCGTTGCACAGGGCGTGGACCGCGTCGGTGTAGGTGTCGTACGGGGCCCACGCGTCGTGCACGGCGACGCCGGTGTATCCGGGTGGCACGCCGGCGTCGTCCATTGCGGCGGTGCCGCGTCGGCGGTGCGCGGTGAGGAGCACGTCGGTGGGTGTGGAGGCGGAGTGCAGCCAGGCGAGGC
>NZ_JBHMIO010000032.1:0-62357 GCF_048060275.1 Micromonospora sp. LOL_015 | reverse complement strand
TCTACCGGAGACCTCGCTGTTTACCGGGCAGCGACACGCCGAAAGTCGTCACCCGCCCACGGCCGACTTTGATACACGCCCTAGGATCTTCACCGGAAGGCGCACCCCGGGACGGGGTCCGTCGGCGAGACACGTGGAAGGAGCCATCCGATGGCCCTGGATTCGCAGCTGCTGGAGATCCTCGCCTGCCCGGACACGCACCACACGCCGTTGACCTACGACGCTGCCGCGTCGACCCTCACCTGTCCGGAGTGCTCGCGGGTCTTCGAGGTGCGGGACGGGATTCCGGTGCTGCTGCTGGATGAGGCCCGCCGGCCCGGCGAGGCCGGCTGATGGCGGTTCCGATCGACGGCACGTCCGGGGTGGTGGGTCGACGGGTCGCCGACGAGGCGTTGCTCGACGACGTGGACGGGCTCAACTCGACCGATCCCGGCGGCATGCTGCGGTTCACCGCGTCGGCCGGTGCCCAGGTGCGCGAGTCGGCGGCGCTGGCCGCCGAGGCAAACCTCGGGGTGCTCACCGACGAGGGGCGGCCCCGGGCGGTGGTCATCGCCGGTATCGGTACCGCCGGGCGGACCGGTGACGTGCTGGCCACTGTGGCCGGCCCGCGCTGTCCCGTACCGGTGATTCCGCACCGCAGCGCCGGTGTGCCCGGCTGGGTCGGCGCGGCCGACGTGGTCATCGCGGTCAGCGCCTCGGGGCGCAGCCCGGAGGCGCTGGGTGCGGCTCAGGCCGCGGCCCGGCGCGGTGCCCGACTGGTCGCCGTCGGGCCGCCCGACTCGCAGCTGCAGTCGGTCGCCGAAGGGGTACGCGCCCCGTTCGTCCCGGTGCCACGGCGCGCTCCGGCCCGGGCCAGCCTCTGGGCGTTGACCGTGCCGGTGCTGCTGGCCGCGCGGGCGTTGGGCCTGGTCAAGGTCAACGAGGCGGATCTGGCGGAGACGGCGGCCCGGCTGGACGCCGACGCCGAGCGGTGCCGCCCGGCCGCCGAGTCGTTCGTCAACCCGGCGAAGGCCCTCGCTCTCGGGCTGGCCGGCTCGGTGCCGATCGTCTGGGGCTCGTCGCCGGTGGCGTCGGTCGCCGCCCGCCGGTTCGGCGACACGCTGTCCACGAACGCCCGCTACCCGGTGGTCACCGGGGCGCTCGGCGAGGCCGGCCGGGGTCGGGTAGGGCTGCTCGACGGGGTCTTCGGCGGCCTGGGGGAGTCGACCCGGGACATTTTTGCCGACCCGGACGACGACGATGACCAGTCCGAGTCGCCGACCCGGCTGCGTCTGGTGCTGCTGCGCGACGGTGGGCTGAACCCGGAGGACGACGCCGACGAACCCTTCGTGGTCGAGGAGCGCCGGGCCGAGGCGGTGCAGACCCTGGCGGACCGGCGCGGTGTGCGGTGCGACGTGATCACCGCGGAGGGCGGTTCGGCGCTGGAACGGCTCGCCTCGTTGATCTCGGTCCCCGACTTCGCCTCCGTCTACCTGGCGTTGGCGCACCATCTGGACCCGATGGCGGTGCCGGCGGTGAGCGAGATGAAGGAACTCTCCACCACCTGAGGCGGGCGTCGTGGAACTGTTGACCGGCCGGATCCGGGACTACGCCTGGGGGTCGCGGACCGTCATCGCGCAGCTGCAGGGGCGCCCGGCTCCGGCACCCGGGCCGGAGGCGGAGCTCTGGCTGGGTGCCCACCCCGGCGCGCCGTCCCAGGTGCGGCGGGGCGGGGCGCTGGTCGGGCTGCCGGAGCTGATCGACCAGGATCCGGTGGGCTGGCTGGGCGCGCCGACTGCGACCCGGTTCGACGGGCGGCTGCCGTACCTGATGAAGGTGCTGGCCGCCGAGACACCGCTGTCGTTGCAGGCGCATCCGGACGCGGCGCAGGCCCGCGCCGGGTACGCCGCGCAGTCGAAGCTGCCGTCCACCTCGGCGGGGCGCAACTACGTCGACCCGCACCACAAGCCGGAGCTGTTGGTGGCGCTCAGCGAGTTCGATGCGCTCTGCGGCTTCCGGGCACCGCAGCAATCCGCCGAGGTGCTGGCGGAGTTGGGCGTCGACGAGATGGAGCCGGTGATCAAGGCGTTGCGGGTCGGACCGGGCGGGCTGCCGGAGGCGATGGAGCGGTTGCTGCGATGGCCGGGGCCGCAACGGCCGGCTCTGGTCGCGGCGGCGGTGGCGGGCGCCGACCGGCTGCCGACGCGGTACGCCGCCGACGCGGCGCTGCTGCGCCGGCTGGCCGGGCACTATCCGGCCGACCCCGGGGTGCTGGTGGCGTTGCTGCTCAACCAGGTCACCCTGGCTCCAGGAGAGGCGATCTGGATGCCGGCCGGCAACCTGCACGCGTACCTGCGGGGTGCCGGCGTGGAGGTCATGGCGGCCAGTGACAACGTGCTGCGCGGTGGGTTGACCCCCAAGCATGTCGACGTCGCGGAGCTGCTGCGGGTGTTGCGCTTCGAGGTGCTCGACGACCCGGTGGTACGCATCCAGCGGGTCGCTTCCGGGGTGGTCACCTGGCCGGTGCCGGTCGCCGAGTTCGTGCTGCACCGGGTTGTGCTCGACACTGACGTGCGGCGGGTGTCGGTGCCGGTCGAAGGCCCCCGGGTGGTGCTCTGTGTCGCCGGTGAGGTCACCGTCGACGACGATGTGGCGGCGGTGTCGGTCCGGGCCGGGCAGGCGGCGGTGGGGCCGGCCGGCGGGACGCCATTGGCGGTCTCCGGCACTGGGACGGCCTTCGTCGCCTCGGTCGATCCGTCGATCGACTAGCCGGCTGCTGGCGGACAAGCACGCGGGGCGGCCGGGTGAGCGTCCGCTCCGCTCACCGACAGCCGCCCCGCGCATCCCCCCGGTTTGGTTCCCCCGCGCGTCAGCGTGACGATCATCGTGACGCGACGTAGCCATAGACTCGCAGCGAGTAGTCAGGCTGTCAAGCTAATCCGGAAATTACCGACTCGTGGCGTGCCGGCGAGGTCAACCCTGGGAGCGGCTGCCCGGTCGGACCCAGGTCCAGATGCAGTACGCCAGCCAACCGAGGGCCAGCGCGGTGGCCAATGGGCGCAACCCGACCGCGTTCAACAGGATCACCAGGGCAAGGACGACCAACCACGGGAGGAATGCCTTCACGGCACCGATGCTGCCACACCTGGCCAGTCGTAAGCCGGTTCACGACAGTGCGGATCCGGGCGGCCGCTCTCGGTCGGATCGTGCGCCGGCAGTGCGCAGCGTGCTGGCGACCGGTGGACGGCGCACCCCGGTCCAGTCCGGCTGCTCCGCCGTCGGGCCCAGCCACGGTGGCCGCGGCCAGCTGCCGCGTGGCCAGTCCGGTCCATCCCGCTGCGTCGGCGCGACCGACTCTGGCGCGGCGGCCCGGACCGGCGCCGTCGGACGCGGGGCGCTTGTGCGCGCCGGACTCACCGCAGCGAGTTCCGGCCAGAGCGCGGCGGTCACCGCCCTGGTCCGGGCCAGCCGCTGCGCCGACCGGCGACGGCGTTCGGCGAGAACCGCCGCCAGGTAGGCCCAGTCCGGAACACCGGCCGGCGGCGGGGGAGTGACCACCGCCGCGACCTGTTCGGTCACCAACCGGACCAGGTCGGAGCGGGTTGGTTCGGCGAATCCGTGCCCCCGGGCGAGCAGATGCCGTACGTCCAGCGCGAGGTCGTCGTCGAGACGGCTCAGATCGAGGGTACGGGCCCAACCGGCGAGCACCGGCGGCATGTCCGGCACCCACCCCCAGGCCGCCGGGGCCCGATCGTGCACCACGACCGTGCCGGCGGCCAGGTCGCCGAGGCGTTTGCCGTCCCGGTTGATTGCCAAGGTCACCAGGCTGGCCAGCCAGGTGAGCGGCGGCAGCAGCAGACCGGGCCACTCGGCGGCCACGCCGACCAGGGCACGGGTCAGCGAGTGCCGGAAACGTGGCGGGCTGCCGTCGTCGCGTACCACCCGGATGCCGACCGCCAGTTTGCCGACGGTACGGCCGGCGTTCAACGTCTCGCACAGCACCGGGTAGCCGACGAGCACCACGACGGCGCCGACCGTGAGTAGGGCCTGCCCGAGC
The DNA here is from genome assembly GCF_048060275.1 of Micromonospora sp. LOL_015. Classification (NCBI taxonomy): domain Bacteria; kingdom Bacillati; phylum Actinomycetota; class Actinomycetes; order Micromonosporales; family Micromonosporaceae; genus Micromonospora; species Micromonospora sp. LOL_015. The sequence goes on along the minus strand of NZ_JBHMIO010000032.1, from coordinate 58,321 downwards.
GCCTCGTCGACCTCGATGGACGCGCGCATCGATGCGAGCAGCAGCCCGGCCAGGACCGCCAGCACCACCGCGATCAGCGCCTGCACGACGAGGTCGACGAGCAGGGCCAGCAGCCGCGAGCCGAGCCGGGCCAGCCGTACCTCCACCTCGACAGCTTCGCCGCTGACCAGCCTGCCGCCCCCGGTTGTCTGCATGGCCACCCTGCCAGTGAACACTATGGGACGGGAGGTGACCGTGGACCTCGACGCGTACGTGGCGGAGCACGAGCCCCAGTGGCGACGACTGGAACAGCTCGTGCGTGCCCGGCGACTAACCGTCGCCGAGGTGGACGAGCTGGTCGCGCTCTACCAGCGGACCGCCACCCACCTGTCGGCGGTCCGCAGCCGCTCGCCGGACCCGGCGCTGGTCGCCCGGCTGTCCCGGCTGGTGCTGGCGGCCCGCGCTCGGCTCACCCGGGGTCGGGGATTCTCCTGGGCCCGGGTAGGCCGGTTCTTCAGCGTCGGGTTCCCCCGGGCGGTGTTCCAGGCGGCGCCCTGGTGGGCGGCGGTGGCCGTCGCCTTCTGCACGCTCACCGGCTTTCTGATGTGGTGGGTGGCCGGCAATCCGGACAGCGCCCGGCTGCTGATCGGTGACCAGGCCGCCGCTGAGCTCGCCGAGTCGAGCTTCGCCGGCTACTACACCCGGTACGCGGCACCGAACTTCGCCGCCCAGTTGTGGGCGCACAACGCCTGGCTCGCCGCGCAGTGCCTGGCCGCCGGCATACTGGTGGCCCCGGTGCTCTACCTACTCTGGGTGAACGCGCTGAACCTCGGGGTCACCGGTGGGGTGATGATCTCGTACGACCGGGCCGATGTCTTCTTCGGGCTGGTCACGCCGCACGGTCTGCTGGAATTGACCGGCGTCTTCATCGCTGCCGGCGTGGGGCTGCGGATCGGCGGGGCGTGGATCGCGCCGCCGGCGCACCTGACCCGGGGCCGGGCGGTCGCCGAGGCCGGGCTCTCCGGCGTACTGGTGGCGCTCGGGCTGGTGTTGCTGTTCGCGGTGGCTGGGCTGATCGAGGCCTTCGTCACCCCGGCACCGCTGCCGACCTGGCTGCGGGTCGCCATCGGGGTCGCCGCCTGGCTCGCTTTCCTCGGCTACGTCCTCATCCTCGGCTCCCGGCACCCCGCTGATCCGGCCCGGCGCCCCGCCGACCCGGTTCAGAGCCGGCCGAGCAGTTTCAGCTGAAGGTAGAGGTCGGCGAGCCGGCCGGCGAATCCCGGCGCGGCCGCGTCCAGCACCGGGACGCCGTGCCGACGCAGCGCACCACCGACCCGGTCCCGCTCGGCCGTGGTCTGTGCTGCGGAGGCGGCCAGGTATGCGTCGGCGACGTCGCGCACCGGCCCGTTGACGACGGCCGGCACCGCCGGATCCCCGACCGCGGCCACCACCACCTGGTGCCGGGCGACGAGTCGGGGCAGCACCGGCAGCAGTCCGTCGCCGAGCGCCGCCGGCTCCAGCGCGGTGCAGAGCACCACCAGGGACCGGCGAGTCTCCCGGCGGAGCAGCTCACCGGCCATCAGTTCGTGGTCCGTTTCCACCAGCGTCGGTTGCAGCACCGCCAGTTCGGCGACCAACCGGGGCAGCAGGGTCTGTCGGCTTGCGCCCCAGATCCGGGCTCGGACCTTCGTGTCCACCGCCAGCAGGTCGAACCGGTCGCCGGCCCGGTGTGCCAGCGTGGCCAGCAGCAGCGCGGCGTCGATCGCCACGTCCAGCCGGGGCTGGTCGCCGACGCGGACCGCCGACGTGCGCCCGGTGTCCAGGACGAACACCACCCGCCGGTCCCGCTCCGGACGCCAGGTCCGGACCAGTACGTCGGAGCGCCGGGCGCTGGCTCGCCAGTCGATCGACCGTACGTCGTCGCCGACCACGTACTCGCGCAGGTTGTCGAACTCGGTGCCCTGCCCCCGTCCCCGGGCCGCCCGCATGCCGTCGATCACCCGCAGCCGGGCCAGTTTCTCCGGCAACAGCCGCCGGGAGTCGAAGCGGGGCAGCACCCGCAGCGTCCACTGCGGGGTGGCCGGCCGTCGGCGTCGTTGCCGGAACGCCAGCCCGAGTGGGCCGGTGGACCGGACGGTCACCTCGACGGCGCGGCGGTCGCCGCGACGGGTCGGGCTGAGTGCGGCGGGTAGTGCGGCGGTAGCTCCCGGTGCCAGCCGTACCCGCCAGATGGGTCCACCGCCGACGGTGCCGGCGGGGTAAGTGGCGGTGCCGGCGCGATCGGCTGGATCGGTGCCGGCGCTCTCGGCGGGGGCGGCGCCGGCCGACGGGGTCCAGGCGTCGCGGACCTCGGCCCGCAGCCGCCGTCGGGAGCCGTTGCGCAGCCGCAACGTCACTGTCGCCGTAGTGCCGAACCAACTGGTCCGGTCGCCGTCGCGGCGCAGCTCCAGGGCGCTCAGCGGGGCGGCCCACGCCAGGTCGATCAGCGCGAACAGGGCCACCGATCCGGTGACGATCACCAAACCCAGCCATGGCCGCGGCCACCACGGCAGGGTCACCGCGCCGGCCCCGAGCAGCACCGCCGCCCGCCAGGTCAGCACGGCGGCCGTCCGGCCCCGGCCGGCGGCGCCACCAGCCCGGTCACCGTGGCGTCGGGACGGCGCCGAGCACCGATTCGAGTACGGCGTCCTCGGTGACCCCCTCCAACTCCGCCTCCGGCCGGAGCCGGATCCGGTGCCGCAGGGTGGCCCGGGTGACCGCCTTCACATCGTCCGGTGTGACGTAGTCGCGGCCGGCCAGCCACCCCCACGCCTTGGCTGTGTTGAGCAGCGCGGTGGTGCCCCGCGGTGAGGCACCGAGCGCCAGCGCGGGAGCCGTCCGGGTGGCCCGGCACAGGTCCACGATGTAGCCGAACACCTCTTCGCTGACCCGTACCTGCCCGATTGCCCGGCGGGCTGCGGCCAGGTCGGCCGCCCCGGCGACCGGGCGCACCCCGGCGGCGGCCAGGTCCGCCGGATCGAAGCCAGCGTGGTGGGCCCGCAGCACGCCCAGTTCCTCGTTCCGGGTGGGCAGCGGTACGGACAACTTGAGCAGGAATCGGTCGAGTTGTGCCTCCGGCAACGGGTAGGTGCCCTCGTACTCGATCGGGTTCTGGGTGGCGGCCACGATGAACGGTGCCGGCAGCGGCCGGCGGACCCCTTCCACCGAGACCTGATGCTCCTCCATCACCTCGAGCAGGGCCGACTGCGTCTTCGGTGGTGTCCGGTTGATTTCGTCGGCGAGTAGCAGGTTGGTGAAGACCGGGCCTTCCCGGAAGGTGAACGCGGCACTTCGTGGATCGAAGATGAGTGACCCGGTGACGTCGCCCGGCATCAGGTCCGGGGTGAACTGCACCCGCTTGGCGTCCAGATCCAGCGCTGCGGCGAACGCGCGTACCAGCAGGGTCTTGGCGACGCCGGGGACGCCTTCCAGCAGCACGTGCCCGCGGCAGAGCAGCGCGATGACCAGACCGGTGACCACGGCGTCCTGCCCGACCACGGCCTTGGCGACCTCGGCTCGCAGCCGGCGCAGCGCGTCGCGGGCGGCGTCGTGGCCGGCGAGGTCGGCGTCGATGTCGGCGGTCACGCTGGGTCGGGTCACCAGGGTTCTCCTTCGATCGCGGATGGGGACCGGGGTGCCGGAGCCACCGGCCCGCCGGACGGTGTCCGTTCCGCTTCATTTGCCGGGTTGATGCGGTTGGCCGGATCGGCGACCTCGGTGGGCAGGGCGGCCAGCCGCCGGGCCAGGTGCAGCAGGTCGCCGTCGGTGGTGGGCGGCGGCCCGTACAGCAACGCGTCGATCTGCTCGGCGGACGCCCCGGTCCGGTCGGCGACCGCCGCCACGACGTCCGCCGGTTGAGGTTGATCCGGCAGATCCAGCATCGGGACAAGCCGGGCCAGTGCGGCGGTACGCAGGATACCCGTGGTGGGGGCCCGTTCCCGGGACCGCCGGTAGAGCTGCCCTCGGCCCAGCATCGTCTCGGCAACCGGAACCGTCACCGGCAGCGCCTCGGACACCGGTGGACCGAACCGGCGGGCCCGCCACAGCACCAGTACCAGGGCGGCGACGGCCAGCTGGGCGAGCAACGCCCAGAACCACGGCGGAAAAGCGTCCAGCAGGGTGTCCTGCGGTGGCCGGACCTCGCTGGCCACCGGTCCGTGTGGTTGCCCGGTCGGCTGGGCGCTGACCTGCGGGCCGGCGCCGGGGTCGTCCTCGCCGAGGTGGATCGACGGCTGCTGCACCGGCTCCCCGGGTTCCGGTGGGGTGTCCGGGCGGGCGAGGTCGAGCCAGACCACCTGCGCACGGGTGCCGAGCAGTTGGGCGGCGAACCGAGCGTTGCGGTGCTCGTCGAACCGGTCGTTGCGGAACGGGTCGCTCGCCCCGACCACCACCAGCTCGGCCTGCCCCCAGTCGAGCCGGGCCAGGCCGGCATCGAAGCACAGGTCGAACCGGTCCGGGTCGATTCCGGGCGGGGCAGCGTAACGCTGCCGTACGGCCGCCGCCGGTCCGGTGTCGGCCACCTCGGGCAGTGCGCACCGCCGGTCGTCGTGGTCCGGATCGTCGACCTGGGCCGCCCAGCGCCGGGTGCGGCGCTCGACCGGCAGCGGCTCGCCACGTAGCAGCCGGGCCGGCGGGTCGACCAGCAGCACCCGGGTCCCGGCCGGCATCCGACCGAGCGCCTGCAGGTAGTCCCGATGAACCAGGGTGGGTGCGGGAACGAACAGCGTGGTGGGTCCGGTCAGCGCGGCGCGGATCGCGTCGACGGTCCCGTCAACGGAGTGGACGGTGATGCCGTCGTCGCGCAACGCGGCGGCGAGGTCGCTGCCGCCGTCCGGGCCGTGGTTGGTCGGGGAGAGGAAGCCGGGCCGGGTCGGGTCCGGGTGGGTCAGCTGGTACGCCACGGCGGTGCCGACGAGCAGGACGCCGACCACCGTGAACGGGATCGCGATCCGCAGCCACCGCCGCCGCCGTGGCAGCCCTTGGCGGCGAACACCGGGCCGGGTCACCGTCGCCGGCCCGGTCGCTGGCCGGCGGGCCGACGGTCCTGGTCGAGTGCGTGACGCAGCTGGCCGGCGAGTTCGCGCATCCGCCGGTCGTGGCCGGGCAGTGCCGGCTGTTCGCCGTACCACACGTCGCTGAAGATGCCGCCGGCCTCGGTCAGCACGGGGTGGGCGGCCGGCTCGGCCCGCCCGGCCACATCGGCGAGTTCGGTGACGGTCCAGCTGGGGCGGTCGGTGAGCACCCCGTGGTCGGCGATCTCCACGACCATCGCGCGCAGCCGTTCCCGGATTGCCTCGGCGTACCGGCCCTGGTCGGCGTACCGGTCGGCGAGTGCGGCCGGAACGTCGGTCGACCGGGGCGGCGGCACCGGCGAACCACCGGGGCGGCCGTCGGCGGCCGCCGCCCGCCGGCGGCGCCAGCGGCGTGGATCGAGCGCGGCCAGCCAGCGGGGCAGGCCGGGCGGTGCCGGCCAGCCCCATGGACCGGGCCGGCGCCGTGGCCACCAGCGGGGCCAGTGGAACCATCCGAGGGCGGCCAACGCGGCGCCGGCCATCAGCAGCACTGTGGCAAGGGGCAGCGGGACGACGTCGCCGACGGCGGCGACGAACTCGGTCCACCAGCGGCTCACGGTCGTGATCACCTGCCGGCCACCGGTAAACCGGCGTCCGGTCTCACCGACGCTGCGGCCCGGGAGGCGGCCGTCGGGATCGACGCCCGCCGTAGGCGGATGTCCAGTCCTTCGGTGCGCATCCGCGTCTCCACGTGCAGGACGGCGTCCAGGCAGGCGAGTGCCGGGTAGCCGACCGCGTTGAGAAGTGTCCAGCCGGCGACGGTCGCGACGGCGAGCCACGCCGCGTCCCGGTCGACCAGGTTCACCGCGCCGATCGCCAGGCCGGCGCGGATGACGAACCAGATCAGGTAGCCCAGGACGCGGATCAGCCCGGCGCGCAGCCCGGCGCGGGTGGCGAGCGCGGCGGACCGGGCCAGCGACTGCCAGACCGGCACCCGGTCCAGCACCACGGCCGGGACCGCCAGCCCGAGGACCGCGTACCCGATGAACCAGACCGGTCCGGCGAGCGCGGCGGCGAACATGATGGTCCCGGCCGCCCAGGCGACCAGCACGACCGCGGCGAACCGGCCGCCGCGCGGGTCGAGCAGCCGGGCCCCGGTGATGTGCCGACCGGACAGCGCCCCTCCGGCCGCCCGCGAGGTGAGGCCGCCGAGCATGGCGATCGCCGTCGCTTCGAGGGCCGCCCCGGCGGCGAGCAGCAGCCAGTAGAGGCCGAGCCGGTTCCAGCTCGGCAGGTATCCGGGGGCGGTGGTTCCGGCCGCCTCGCGCAGTGGGAGCAGCAGCAGTTGCTCACCGAGAGCGAGTACGGCGCCGACGGTCAACAGGACGGGTGCGTGGCCGCGGAGCAGACCAACGGCTGCGTCCAGCAATTCGCCCGTGGTGAGCGGGCGCAGCGGCAGCACGTCGGGCAGGCCGGCGTGATCCACGCGGACTCCTGGTGACGAGGTGGCCGATGGTTCGGACGGGACGCTGGCCTACCATCGTGGCACGCGGATCGCCGTCAGCCGCTGTAGGGCGGCGCGATGTCCGGAATGTCGTGACCGGGCGGGGATGTCATGACCGTGCCGCAGTGCTGTGACCGGTCCGGCCGGTGGCGGTGCCCCGCCGATGGAACCGGGATGGAATATTGGTCACATGAGAGCCCGCGTGCTGGTTGTCGATGACGATCCCGCCCTGGCGGAGATGATGGGTATCGTGCTGCGCAGCGAGGGCTTCCTGCCGTCGTTCGTTGCCGACGGTGAGCGGGCGCTCGCCGCTTTCCGGGACAATCGGCCGGACATCGTCCTGCTCGACCTGATGCTGCCCGGGATGAGCGGGATCGACGTCTGCCGGGCGATCCGCTCCGAATCGGGCATCCCGATCGTCATGCTCACCGCCAAGAGCGACACCGTCGACGTCGTGCTCGGCCTGGAGTCCGGCGCCGACGACTACGTGGTGAAGCCGTTCAAGCCCAAGGAGCTGGTCGCCCGGATGCGGGCCCGGCTGCGCCGGGGCGAGGACGTCGCGCCCGAACTGCTCACCATCGGGCCACCGGGGAACCAGATCACCATCGACGTGCCGGCGCACACCGTCAGCCGCGACGGTGCGGAGGTGAAGCTGACACCGTTGGAGTTCGACCTGCTGGTCGCGCTGGCCCGTAAGCCGCGCCAGGTGTTCACCCGTGAGGTGCTACTGGAGCAGGTCTGGGGTTACCGGCACGCGGCCGACACCCGGCTGGTGAACGTGCACGTGCAGCGGTTGCGCGCCAAGATCGAGCCGGATCCGGAGCGACCCGAAATCATCCTCACCGTTCGGGGCGTGGGCTACAAGGCGGGCACCGGCTAGCCTGGTCGGTACTGTGGCTGGCCGATCCCGCACCGTGTCCGACCTGATTTCCCGTGTCAGTGGCGCACTGCGCCCGGCACGGGAGCTGCTGCTGGCCCGGACCCGGCCGGTGACCAGCGGCGCCCAGCGGATGTGGCGCAGGTCCCTGCAGCTGCGGGTGGTGACCATCACGCTGGTCGCGTCCGGTCTGCTGGTCGGCGGGTTCGCGTACATGGTGGCGTCGCAGAGCACCAACATTCTGCTGGACCGGGCCCGGGAGGACGTGCAGCGGCGGCTGACCCACGGGCGGGACTACGCCGCCGAGCAGATGAGCGTGCATCCGCAGTACTTCGACCCGCAGGTCCGGGTGACCTTCGAGCTGACCGTCAGCAACCTGGCCGGGGGCGACCCCGACCAGGTGGGTGGGGTGGTCGTGGTGATGGCGGCGAGCGGCTATCCACTGATCCAGTCGGCGACATCGCCGGCGGTGGACGCGTCCGGCATGATCAGCGACGAGCTGGCCCGGCACGTCGGCTCCGGTGCCCAGGCGCATCAGATCCGCACCGGTGACCTCGGCGAGGGGCGGCTCAAGTATCTGGTCTACGGCTCCCCGGTGCCGACCAAGTTCGGTCAGGTCGAGCTCTACTACCTGGTGCCGCTGACCACCCAGGATCAGGCCGCCAACCAGATCCGGGCGACCGTGCTCATCACCGGACTGGCCCTGGTGATGCTGCTCGGCCTGCTGGCCGCGCTGGTCACCAGGCTGGTCGTCACACCGGTACGGGTAGCCGCGCGCACCGCGCAGCGACTCTCCGCCGGGCTGCTGGACCAACGGATGGTGGTCGACGGCGAGGACGACCTGGCCATGCTGGCCGCCTCGTTCAACCAGATGGCGACCAACCTGCAGCGGCAGATCACCCGGCTGGAGGAGATGTCCCGGCTGCAGCGTCGGTTCACCTCCGACGTGTCGCACGAGCTGCGCACCCCACTGACCACCGTACGGATGGCCGCCGATCTGCTCTTCGCCGAGCGGGACGGCTTCGACCCGGCGGCGGCCCGCAGCGCCGAGCTGTTGCAGACCGAGCTGGACCGGTTCGAGAGCCTGCTCACCGACCTGCTGGAGATCAGCCGGTTCGACGCCGGGTTCGCGGTGCTGGACTCCGAGCCGACCGACCTGGTGCCGGTGGTCCGCCGGGTCGCCGACCGGCTCGACGGGCTGGCCGCACGGCTCGGCGTGCGGATCGAGCTGCGACTGCCCCCGACGCCGGTTATCGCCGAGGTGGATCCCCGGCGGGTCGAGCGGGTGCTGCGCAACCTGGTCGGCAACGCCGTCGAGCACGGCGAGGGCCGGCCGGTGGTGGTCACTCTCGGCGTCGACGACGCGGCGGTCGCGGTGACCGTACGCGATCATGGGGTTGGCCTGCGGGCCGGGGAGGACAAGTTGGTGTTCAACCGCTTCTGGCGGGCGGATCCGTCCCGTGCCCGGCAGACCGGTGGGACCGGTCTCGGCCTGTCGATCAGCGTGGAGGACGCCCGGCTGCATGGCGGCTGGCTCGAAGCGTGGGGTGCGCCCGGTGAGGGTGCCCAGTTCCGGCTCACCCTGCCGGCCCGGGCCGGTGACCGGCTCACCTCGTCACCGCTGCGGCTGGTACCGGGGGACCGCCGGCCGCCGCCCGGCGGGTCGGACGGTGCCGATCCGGACGAGCCGTGGCGGGCGCCGACGCAGCCCGCACCCTCGGCCGCCGAACCGGTCGGCAGGATGGTGGTCCTCCCGGAGCAGAGCACCGGCTCCGGCGGCCGGGCCAGTGACGGTGTGGCCGCGACCGGAGCGGCACCGTGATCCGCCGGTGGCGTCGACTGGCGCTGCTGTCGGTGCTCGCCGGGGTACTGGCCGCCGGGTGCGGCATTCCGGAGAACACTGAGGTGCGGGTCGACGGGCAGGGTCCGGCACCCGGCCTGCCGACCGGTGGCAGCGGTGCCCAGACGCCGGCCTCGCGGCTCGACGAACGCAACAACACCGAGGCGTTCGTCGTCAACTTCCTGCAGGCCGCCGCCGTGGAGGCGGAACGGGCAGTGGAACAGGTACGCGAGTACGTCGCGCCGCAGGACCGTGCGGACATTCGCGACCCCAATCCCGAGGTCGCGCTGACCGTGGTTCGACTGCGTGAACGTCCGCAGATCACTCGGGCCGAGGCCGGGGTGGAGGAGGTGGCGCTCGACGTCCAGCAGCTCGGCCTGCTGCGGCCGAACGGCGCGTTGGAGCCGCTGCCCGCCCAGGAGCCGGAGTTCACCGAGTACACCTTCCAGGTCGGGTCGGTGGCCGGTGAGACGGGCAAGTTCGTCCTCAACCCGCCGGCGGCGCTGCTGCTCAGCGTGGACGCGTTGAACACGTTTTACCTGCAGCGCACCATCTACTTCTGGGACACCAGCCAACGGGCGCTGGTGCCGGATCTGCGTTACCTGCCGGTGGCGGTGCCGTTGGAGCGTCAGCGCACCGTTCTGCTGGAGATGCTGATCAGCGGGCCGTCGAACTGGCTCGCCTCGGCGGTGCAGGCGCTGCCGAGCGGCATCCGCTCGGGTGGCAACGTGCCCGACACCGGAGACCGGCTTAAGGTCACGTTGATCGCCGACGCGACTCCGTTCGCCGACGACCGCGAACTCGACCGATTGGCCGCCCAGCTGATGTGGTCGCTGTGGCCGGAGTTCGACAACGACCTGGAGTTGACCATCCAGGGGCAGACTCCGAAGGTGTACCCGGGTGCCGACCTGCTGGCGATGAACGGCACTCAGGCGCTGCCCGAGACGCCCGAACGGTTCACCGTCTACCAGGGCCGGGTGCACCGATTGCGCAGCTCGGCGCGCTCCGGCGAGCCGATCCCGGTGCTCACCGAGGAGGTCAACCAGAACGTGGTCACCGCCGGCTTCACCCAGGTCGGTGGCGGCACGTACGCGGCCCTCGCGGTGGCCGACGGCGGCGCCGAGCGGCTGATCGTCGGCGCGGCGACCGGGGCGGGCACCAGCTTCGACGCCAGCACCCGGACCTTCGACGACATCGGCCGGCCGGTCTGGCTCAAGGCACCAGGTGACGTGGGACTCGTCGTCGCGGACGGCGGGCTGTACTCGTTCCGGGTCGGCAGCGGTGCGGTCGAGCAGATCACGCTGCCCGGGGTGACGGGCGAGGTGCAGTCGGTCGGTGCGGCCCCGGACGGTCACCGGATCGCGCTGGTGGTCGACGGTCGGCTGTACGTGGCCGCGCTGAACCGGGGCGGCAAGGTCGAGGTGCTGCCACCCCGTCGGGTGCCGACCTCGCTGTCCGACCTCACCCAGGTCGACTGGGTGGCCGAGACGCTGCTGGTGGCGGCCGGCACGAACCCAGACGGGCGGGTCAGCCTGTACGACGTGACGGTGGACGGCGCGATCGAGACCAGTTCGCTGCGGGACCTCGGCGGGGCGAGCGTGACCCACCTGGCCGGCTATCCGGCGAACCCGGTCAGCGGCGGCACGGTCGGTGCCCGGATGTACGTCGCCAACGGTGTGCCGTACGACCTGTTCGAGCCGAGCGAGCAGATCCGGCCGGAGGAGATCGAAGGGGTGGAGCCGGGCGAGACCGAGGAGCCGGAGAACCCGGTTACCAATCCGACCGCCCCGTTCTTCCTGTACTGACTGACCTGCGGTGGTGGTGGGCGACATCTGGTCGGCACTGGCCGACCTGGTGCTGCCGGCGGAGTGCGCCGGTTGCCGCCGCACCGCCGGCCGGCTGCGGTTCGGCGTGTGCGGCCGGTGCGCCGATGAGGTGCAGCGGCTGCGTCCCCGGCCGGTACGCCCCGAGCCGGCCCCGCCCGACCTGCCACCCTGCGTGGCGTTGGGCGAGTACGCCGGGGTACTGCGGGAGCTGCTGCTGGCGTACAAGGAGCGGGGCCGGCACGGGCTGGGTCGGCCACTGGGCCGGCTGCTCGGCGACGCGGTCGCCGCAGCGGTCGGCACCGGTGGGGACCGGCCGGTGCTGCTGGTCCCGGTGCCGAGCACCGCTGCGGCGGCGCGGGCCCGGCACGGTGATCATCTCGCCCGGCTGACCCGGTACGCGGCGGCCCGGTTGCGGATCGACGGCCGGCGGGTCGCGGTGGCGCGGCCGCTGCGGGCCCGGACCCGTCCGGACTCGGCCGGGTTGGACAGCGCGGCGCGGCTGGCGTCCGCCCGGACGGCGTTCCGACCCCGGCGGGTCGGACTTGACATCTCGCTGCGGGCGGATCCGCGACTGCGGGTGATCGTGGTGGACGACATCGTCACCACCGGTGCGACGCTGGCCGCTGTGCACCGGCTGCTTGTCGCGCAGGGACTGCCGGTGTACGCCGCCGTGGTGCTCGCAGCGACGCGACGCCGTTACCTGCGGTAGTCAGTGTCTAGCGTCCTTTGTCAGGGTTTGTTCATAATCTGGGAATCTTCGTGCACCGGTCTCTGCCGAACTGATGACGCGCCGCCGTCGGCGAGTTAGCGTAGGCACATCAGGGGTATGGCCGGTGGTTGAATAACCATCTGAGGTGTCCCGGAGGGAGGTGTATTCCGCTACCCGGCCGGTTGACGCCGACCACTCTTGGTTCGCTGACCGGTCCCAAATTATTTCGCAGCGACACCGATCGTTGAGATCGTTCCAGGGAGGTCACGCGTGGACATCGTGGTGAAAGGCCGTAACGTAGAGGTCCCCGACCACTACCGGGCCCATGTAGCCGAGAAGTTGGCCAAGGTCGAACGGTACGACCACAAGCTGATGCGCGTCGACGTCGAGTTGTTTCACGAGCGCAATCCCCGTCAGTCGGACCACTGCCAGCGGGTCGAACTCACCTGTGTCTCGCGCGGGCCGGTGATCCGGGCGGAAGCGTGCGCCAAGGATTTCTACAGCGCCCTCGACGCCGCCATCAGTAAGTTGGACACCCGGCTGCGCCGCGCCGCCGACCGGCGCCGGGTACACCGCGGCCGGCACGCGCCGGTCTCGGTGGCCGAGGCGACCTCCGGGCTGCCGACCGCCGGGCTGAACGGATTCGCCCCGTTGCCGCCGTCCCAGCCGACCGAGGAGCCGGCGACATCGGTCGCGGTACTCGACCGCACCGCGCAGGATTTCACCGACGATGGGTACGAAGACGTTGCCGACGAGTACGACGACCAGCCCTGGCACATCGTCCGGGAGAAGGAGCACCCGGGCGATCCGATGACGGTCGACGACGCGTTGTTCCAGATGGAACTGGTCGGGCACGACTTCTATCTTTTCCTGGACAAGGAGTCCGGCCGGCCGAGCGTGGTCTACCGCCGCAAAGGCTACGACTACGGTGTCATCGCGCTGGCTGAACCGACCGTCACCGCCTAATCGACCACCATTTTGACAATTCGTGGTCGACCGGTCGGATACCGTTGGCCGTCGCCGCCAAACGGGCGGCCGTCGATGGTATCCGACCGGCCTGCGCGGCTCACGCTTTGTCGAGGTCGGCCGGTAGCAGCGAGTACTGGACACTGTCGTGGCGGCTGGCGTCCGCGCCGGGCAACTGGGCCCGGTTCTGCCCTTCGCGCTGAAAGCCGGCCCGCTTCAGTACCCGCTGGGACGCGACGTTGCTAGGCAGCGCACCGGCGGCCAACCGGGCGACGGCCGTGTTGGCGAAGATCCACCGGGCGAGCAGCCGTACCGCCCGAGCGGTGTAGCCGCGCCCGCGCCACTGGGGCAGCAGCGAATAGCCGATCATCGCCTCGCCGAGTTCCGGACTCAGATAGCTGAGCCCGATCCGCCCGGCCGGCGTCCCGCTGGCCGCGTCGCAGACGACCACGTCGATTCGCTGGCCGGCCAGCCACCTCCCCGGTGCCTTGGCGCACTGCGCCTCGATCAGGGCGCGGGTCGGCACCACCGGTGGGACCGAGGTCGCGGCGACGTCGGGCAGCGACTCCAGGTGGTACGCGAAGTCGGCGTCGGCCGGGCCGAGCGGGCGCAGCCGGACCACCCCGTCGGTCAACCCGTCGCCGGGCAGGTCCGGCAGGGTGCGTGGGGTCGGTCCCGGTGGGTCGCCGGCCAGTCGGGTCCAGACCATCAGGTCCTGCCGGTCGACGGTTGGCAGTCGGCCGGGCTGGCTGGCGGCGCCTCGGCGTACCCCCTCGTAGCTGAAGCCGGCGGCCAGCGCCACCCGCTGGCTGACCGCGTTGGCCGCGTCGGTGAGCAACTCGACCCGGCCGAACCCGGAGCGCACCGCGTGGCCGGTGGCGGCGATGGCGGCCGCGGTGGCCGCTCCTTTGCCCCGGGCCCGGGGCGTGATCCAGTAGCCGACCTCGATCTGGGCCCGCTCGGGTACCGCCCGGCTGAGCCCGACGCAGCCGAGCAGCTCGTCGCTGCCCGGGTCGGCGATCGCCCAGGCTGCGCCGCCGCCGGCCCAGGCGGCGGTGGACCCCTTGGTGATCCAGTGCAGTGCGTCGGCGACCGTGTATGGCCGGGGCAGGTCGGGGATGAACCGCTGGGTGGTCGGATCGCCGCAGGCCTCGGCGACCGCAGGGGCGTCGTCGGGCAGAAACATCCGAAGCCGGACGCCGCCCTCGGTGAGTTCGACGGGTTCCACCGGCCCATCCTGACGCAGCTTTCGCGCAGGGCATAACGCATATGCCAGGCGTACCACGTCGACGTGGTCCGTTATGTCGGAATATCCGGTGCTGGATGCGGGCTGCGACTGCCGCCGTACCGATTGATGCGCCTACGATGGTGGGGCACACCGTCTAGGGGAGCGTTGATCCGTGTCGATTCTTGAGAAGGTCCTCCGCGCCGGCGAGGGCCGCATGTTGCGTCGGCTCAAGGCGGTCGCCACGGCCGTCAACTCGATCGAGGACGACTACGTCGACCTCACCGACGCGGAGCTGCGGGAGCTGACCGACCAGTACCGTCAGCGGTACGCCGACGGCGAGTCCCTCGACGACCTCCTCCCAGAGGCGTTCGCCACCGCCCGGGAGGCCGCCGCCCGGGTGCTCGGCCAGCGGCACTACGACGTGCAGATCATGGGCGGCGCGGCGCTGCACTTCGGCAACATCGCCGAGATGAAGACCGGTGAGGGCAAGACGCTCACCTCGGTACTACCGGCGTACCTCAACGCGTTGTCCGGCAAAGGCGTGCACATCGTAACCGTCAACGACTACCTGGCCGAGCGGGACGCCGCCTGGATGGGCCGGGTGCACGAGTTCCTCGGGCTCACCGTCGGCGTGATCCTGCCCAACCGGCCCTCGGCCGACCACCGCGCCGCGTACCAGGCGGACATCACCTACGGCACCAACAACGAGTTCGGCTTCGACTACCTGCGCGACAACATGGCCTGGTCAAAGGACGACCTGGTGCAGCGCGGGCACAACTTCGCCATCGTCGACGAGGTCGACTCGATCCTGATCGACGAGGCGCGGACACCGCTGATCATCTCCGGTCCGGCCGAGCATTCCGCCCGCTGGTACGGCGAGTTCGCCGCCGTGGTCAAGCGGATGCAGGTCGGCAAGGACGGCGAGGGCGACTACGAGATCGACTACGCCAAGCGCACCGTCGCGGTGACCGAACGGGGCGTCGCCAAGGTCGAGGACCGACTGGGCATCGACAACCTGTACGAGTCGGTGAACACCCCGTTGGTCGGCTACCTGAACAACGCCATCAAGGCCAAGGAGCTCTACAAGCGGGACAAGGACTACATCGTCAACGACGGCGAGGTCCTGATCGTCGACGAATTCACCGGCCGGATCCTGCACGGCCGCCGCTACAACGAGGGCATGCACCAGGCGATCGAGGCCAAGGAAGGCGTCGAGATCAAGCAGGAGAACCAGACCCTCGCCACCATCACCCTGCAGAACTACTTCCGGCTCTACAGCAAGCTGGCCGGGATGACCGGTACGGCGCAGACCGAGGCCGGCGAGTTCAACAAGGTCTACGACGTTGGCGTGGTGACCATCCCGACCCACCGGGAGATGGTCCGGATGGACCGGGCGGACGTCATCTACAAGACGGAGAAGGCCAAGTTCAACGCCGCCGTCGAGGACATCGCCGAGCGGCACGCGGTGGGCCAGCCGGTGCTGGTCGGCACGGTGTCGGTGGAGAACTCGGAGATCCTCTCCCAGCTGCTGCGTCGCCGGGGCATCCCGCACGCGGTGCTCAACGCGAAGTTCCACGCCAAGGAAGCCGAGATCATCGCGCAGGCCGGCCGTAAGGGCGCGGTCACCGTGGCGACCAACATGGCCGGCCGCGGCACGGACATTCTGCTCGGCGGCAACCCGGACTACCTCGCCGCGGCCCAGCTGCGCCAGCGTGGGCTCGACCCGGTCGAGCACGCCGAGGAGTACGACAAGGCGCTGGAAGACATCATGCCGCAGGTCAAGCAGGCCTGCGCCGCCGAGGCCGAGGAGGTCTCCGCGGTCGGCGGCCTCTACGTGCTCGGCACCGAGCGGCACGAGTCCCGCCGGATCGACAACCAGCTGCGCGGTCGCTCCGGCCGGCAGGGCGACCCGGGTGAGTCCCGGTTCTACCTGTCGCTGCAGGACGAGCTGATGCGGCGGTTCCGGGCCGGGGCGGTCGAAGCGGTGATGGAGCGCTTCAACATCCCCGAGGACGTGCCGATCGAGTCCAAGATGGTGACCCGGCAGATCAAGAACGCCCAGGCGCAGATCGAGGGCCAGAACGCCGAGACCCGTAAGAACGTCCTCAAGTACGACGAGGTGCTCAACAAGCAGCGCCAGGTGATCTACGCCGAGCGGCTGCGGGTGCTCAACGGCGAGGACCTGCACGACCAGGTCACCAAGATGATCGACGACGTGGTCGGCGCGTACGTCGACGGGGCGACGGTCGAGGGCTACGCCGAGGACTGGGACTTCGACCAGCTCTGGTCCAGCCTCAAGCAGCTCTACCCGGTGGGGATCACCGTCGACGAGCTGATCGAGGAGGCCGGCGGCGAACGCAGCGCGGTGGACGCCGACTTCCTCCGGGCGCAGGTACTGGAGGACGCCCACGCGGCGTACCAGCGCCGTGAGGAGGAGCTCGGCACCGACGCGTTGCGGCAGCTGGAGCGGATGGTCCTGCTGCAGGTGATCGACCGCAAGTGGCGCGAGCACCTCTACGAGATGGACTACCTCAAGGAGGGCATCAGCCTGCGGGCCTACGCCCAGCGTGACCCGCTGGTCGAGTACCAGCGTGAGGGCTACGCGATGTTCGCCACCATGATGGACGGCATCAAGGAGGAGACGGTCGGCTTCCTGTTCAACGTCGAGGTGCAGGTGCAGCAGCCGGGGGCCCCGGCTGACGGTGCCGGCGCGCCGGCGGGGGAGCGGCCCGGACCCCGGATT
This sequence comes from Micromonospora sp. LOL_015, assembly GCF_048060275.1. Taxonomy (NCBI): domain Bacteria; kingdom Bacillati; phylum Actinomycetota; class Actinomycetes; order Micromonosporales; family Micromonosporaceae; genus Micromonospora; species Micromonospora sp. LOL_015. The sequence continues at coordinate 41,598 of NZ_JBHMIO010000032.1, read as the reverse complement.
CCGGTGCCCGATGGTGGCGCCGGAGTCCAGGTGAGTGCCAAGGGCCTTGGCGCGGCACCGCGTCCGCAGGGCCTGCAGTACGTCTCGCCCACCATCGACGGTGCCGACAGCGGGGTGCAGGTGCAGCAGGCACCGGCGTTGGGCGTCGGCGGCCCACCGGCCGGGCGTGCGGGCCAGGGCGGTCAGGGCCAAGGCCAGCGTGCGGGGCAGGGCCGCCCGCCCGCCGCCAGCCGACCGGCGGCCGGTCCGCCGGTGCCGGCGGCCGCCGGCCGCCGAGCCGCCCCCGGCCAGGCCGTCAGCAGCAACGGGCCGTCACGCAACGCGCCCTGCCCGTGCGGGTCTGGCAAGAAGTACAAGCGCTGCCACGGCGCTCCCGGAGCCTGATCCCGGCGGTACCTGATCCCGGCGGGTTGCCCGGTCACACGACGTCGACCGTGGTGCTCAACCAGCCGGTTGGCCGGCGTTCCAGCCGGAAGGCGAGCGCCCAGCTGCGTTCGTCGGTGCCGAGCACCGCGACGGCCTCCGCGACGCCGCTGACCGGCTCGCAGATCCGCAGCTGACGGACCCGGAGCAGGTCGACGGGGCGCCGCCCACCGCGGACGATCGGCGTCGGATGCGGCGATGCCGGCCCGCGTCGGGCCCGGCCCGGTTCGTCCGGTCTCCGGACCCGGTCGACGGCGACGGCCAGCTGCGCGCCGACCGCGAGCGCCTGTGCCGGGTCGGCGAGCCGGCGGATGTGGCCGGCCGGGCGGAACCCGTTGATGATCTCCAGGCTCGCGGCCAGGAACCGGTGCGCGGCCCGGCGGGCCTCCGGTGACGCGCCGGCGAGCGCGCCCGGCGGCAGCCCTCCGTGGCCACCGGCCGACCCGTTGGCCGGTCGGCCGACGGAGGTCGCGGACCGGTCGGCGACCACCGCGCCGGGTGCCGCCCCGGCCAGGTCGAGCGCCAGCTGTACGCCGGGACCGGGACGCATGTCGAACTGAGCCGGCTCGTCGGTGAACGGCGGGTCCAGCGGTGGGGCGGGTCGCAGTCGGACGGGGGGACGTCGGATCCGGGTCGCGACAGTCATCCGAGCTCCTGTTGATCTTGCGTTTGCCTTCGTTTGCCTTCGGCAGACCAATTTGAATCCAGCATGACGCCGTCCGTCAACGTCTGTCGATGACGGTGTTCGGACAACCAGTAGGCGCCGGACTACTCCGGCTCGCGCTCGATCAGCGGGTTGCTCTGCACCCACTGCGCCGTCTCGGCGTACTTGCGCTGGATGTACTTCTCCAGCTGGGCGCGTTCCACCCGCCACTGTCCGCGTCCGCCGATCTTGATCGCGGGCAACTCGCCACTGCGAACCATGTGATAGACCTGCGAGTCGGATACGTTGAGTTCGGCGGCGACGTCGGACAACTGCAGGAACCTCGGCTCCACGGTGACTCCCGGCTCGTCTACGTCGGTCGGTTCAGTGTGCCACCGTGGCCCCGCAGGGCCGCTCGGCGGCGTACATTGCATCAGCGACGACATCTGTGGGGGGCGAGCGTGTCCGACAACCTGCTCCGGGTCTACGTCCCGGCCACCCTGCCGGCGCTCGCCGGGCTCCGCGACACCGGCCAACTCGCCGCCGACGTCGCGCACACGGTGACCCCCGCACTGCGGGAGTGGTACGTCGAAGGTGACGAAGAGGAGCTGGAGTACGTCGCGTTCACCCGCGCCGCCCAGGAGTCACTGCGCCACCTGCGCGACGATGCGGCCGCCCCGCGCCGGCGGGTGGTGATCGCCGTCGACCTGCCGGCGGACGCGCTGAAACGGTCGGTCGCCGAGCTCGGCTCCAGCACCGTGACGCTGGCCGGCCCGATCGCCTTCGCCTCGGTCGCCGCGGTGCACGTCGACGGCGACGAGGCGGTCGACGATGTAGCGGCGGCGGTGGCCGCCGTGTCGCAGGCCGCCGTCGGTGACCCCGACGCCCAGTTCGTCGTGGACGGTGCCGAGGACCATGAGCTGGAGTGGTACGACGTGTCCGAGCTGGAGACGCTGCTGTGACCGGGCCGGCCCGCCCGGCTCAGCCCATGTGCGGGTAGCGGTGGTCGACCGGCGGCACGAACGTCTCCTTGACCGTGCGCGGCGACGTCCAGCGCAGCAGGTTGTGCTTCGACCCGGCCTTGTCGTTGGTGCCGCTGCCCCGGGCGCCGCCGAACGGCTGCTGCCCGACGACCGCCCCGGTCGGCTTGTCGTTGACGTAGAAGTTGCCGGCCGCGTACCGCAGCATGGCGCCGGCCCGGTCGATCACCCGCCGGTCGGTCGCGAAGACCGACCCGGTCAACGCGTACGGAGCGATCTCCTCGGCCTGGGCCACCACGTCCCAGAACTGGTCGTCGTCATAGACCGACACGGCCAGGATCGGGCCGAAGTACTCGGTGCTGAACACCTCATGCCCGGGATCGGTGCAGGTCAACAGGGTGGGCCGGACGAACCAGCCGACGCTGTCGTCGACCGTGCCACCGGCCAGCACCTGACACGACGGGTCGTTGCGGACCCGGTCCAGCACGGCCGCGTGCCGGGCGAACGCCCGGTCGTCGATCACCGCGCCGCCGAAGTTGGTGAAGTCGGTCACGTCGCCGTAGGGCAGTGACTCGACCGTCGCGACCAGTCGGTCCCGCAGCCCGGCCGTCCACAGCGACTTCGGCAGGTACGCCCGGGACGCCGCCGAGCACTTCTGTCCCTGGTACTCGTATGCGCCCCGGACCAGGGCGGTGTGCAGCGCTGCCGGGTCGGCGCTGGGATGCGCCACGATGAAGTCCTTGCCGCCGGTCTCGCCGACCAGCCGGGGGTACGAGCGGTACCGGCCGATGTTCTCCCCGACGGTCCGCCACAGCTGCTGGAACACCCGGGTGGAGCCGGTGAAGTGGATGCCGGCCAGGTCCCGGTCGGCCAGCGCCACCTCGGACACCGCCAGCCCGTCCCCGGTGACCAGGTTGATCACCCCCGGCGGCAGCCCGGCGGCCTCGAACAGCCGCATGGTGAAGTGGGCGGCGAACTGCTGCGTCGGGGACGGCTTCCAGACCACCGTGTTGCCCATCAGCGCCGGCGCGGACGGCAGGTTGCCGGCGATCGCGGTGAAGTTGAACGGGGTGATCGCGTAGACGAAGCCCTCCAACGGTCGGTGGTCGAACCGGTTCCACACCCCGGGTGCGGATCGGGGCTGCTCGGCCAGCACCTGTTGACCGAAGTGCACGTTGAACCGTAGGAAGTCGATCAGCTCGCAGGCCGAGTCGATCTCCGCCTGGTAGGCGGTCTTGGACTGACCGAGCATGGTGGCCGCGTTCACCGTGTCCCGCCACGGGCCGGCCAGCAGGTCGGCGGCGCGCAGGAAGACCGCGGCCCGTTCGGCGTACGGCAGGTTGCGCCAGCCCGGTGCGGCCTGCTTCGCCGCTGCCACCGCGGCTTCGGCGTCGGCCGGCTCGGCGTTACCGGTCACCCCGAGAACGTGCCGGTGCCGGTGCGGCATCACCACCTCGATCGGCGCGCCCGCCGCCATCCGCTGCCGGCCGCCGATCGTCATCGGCAGCTCGATCCGGTCGGCCGACAACTCGGTGAGCCGGCGGCTCAGGTCGGCCCGCTCGGCGCTGCCCGGCGCGTAGTCGCGGATCGGTTCGTTGCGGGGGTCGGGGGTGGCGGGAACGGCGTCCATCACAGGCTCCTGGCGTGATCTCGACAACGTCGGCGAAAGACGGACCCGTCGGGGCACCCGGTGGGGCGGCCACGGCGACGCGGTCCGGGGCCCATCGTCGCACGCTCGGCTGACCCGCACGCCGATCCGCGTACGCTGGTCGGCACCGGACGACAGCACGCCGACGACCAGGAGGGCACCAGCGATGACCAGCCAACCCGCAGTCGCCCCCGACGCCGAGTCGGGCCCGGCCGGCTCGGTCGGCGCGGCAGTCGTTCTCGGCCTGCTCAGCCTCGCCTGGGTGACCCTGCTGATCGTCTCCGTGTTGAGCACCCTGGGGTCGTCCACCGACGGGGTGCTCGCGGTGACCGAGACCGCGTACGGGCTCCCGGCGGTGATCTTCGCGGCGCTGATCGCCGGAGCGGGTGTCGCCCAGGCGGCCCGCCGACTGGCGGACCGGTGGCTGGGCGCGGCAGCGGTGCCGAGACTGCTTGTCGCCCTCGGCTGCGGAGCGTCGACCGGCGTCGGTGCCGCCGCCGCCGTCGTGTTCGGCGACGGCCGGGGCGGGTCGGCCGTCGAGATCCTCGGCTGGGCGCTGTTCGCCGGCGCCACGGTCGGCGGCGCGTTGACGGGTCTGCACCGCCGGGCCGGCCTGCTGACGGCGGCGGCCGCCGCCGGCGCGCTGGCGGTCGCCGGCACGACGACCGCCCGGGAACTTGCCAAGGGGCCGTTGCTGGAGCTGTTCGGAGCCGCCGACACCGCCGGGTCCGTGCTGGCCGCGCAGTCCCGGCTGGTCTGGGCCACCGCCCTGCTGGCCGGCGCCCTCGCCGGGCTGGTGACCTTCGGCTACCTGCACCGGGCGGTACGCCGGTCCGGCCGGCCGCTGCCCTGGCCGGGATACCTGGTCGCCGGGGCCGGTCCCGGCTTGCTGTTGGTGATCGCCGAGGTGGTCACCCGGGTCGGTGGTGCCCAGTTGCTCGATCTGGCCCGGTCGTTCAGTGAAAGCGACCAGGCATTCCAGACCATGGCCGACGGGGCCCGGATCAACTCGGCGCTGATCGTCCTGTTCACTGCGGCGTTCACCGCGTTGATCTGCCTCGGCCGGACGTTGCCCGGCCAGCCGGATCCGGAGCCGGCCGCAGATGCCGCGCCGACTGCGGATGCCGAGCCGGCGGTGGGTCCCGAACCTGCTGTCGGCTCCGAGCCGGCGGTGGGTTCCGAGCCGGCGGTGGGCTCGGCCGGCACCCGCTGACGTCCACGGTCGGACAACTTCCCGTCACAGTGACGCGGATCCCTCCCAGGTTCGTGCCAAGCGTCGCTTTGGTGACCGTCGTGCCTCAGCCGCACACCTACCGTCGACGGAGTGGACGGGCAGTACGGCACGCGACAGGCGCTCGACGGGCGGTACCGGCTGGGGGCGCAGTTCTCCCGTGGGGCGGTTGGCGCGGTGCACCACGGGCACGATCTGCGCGACGACGTGCCGGTGGCGGTGAAGGTGCTCCGGTCGGACGCCGCCGAGTATCCCGATCTGGTGGAGGGCTTCCACACCGAGGCTGCTCTGCTGTCCCGGCTGGACCATCCGAACGTGATCCGGCTCCGGGCCCGGACCGCCGTGGGCGACCTGCCCGCCCTGGTTCTGGACCTGGTCGACGGCGACGACCTGCGCCACCGGGTCCGCCGGGACGGTCCGCTGCCCCCGGCTGTCGCGGTCGCCGTCGCCGCGCAGGTCGCCACTGCTCTGTCGTACCTGCACGAACGGGACATCGCGCACGGCGATGTCAAACCGGCGAACCTGCTGGCGCCGGCGGACGGCGGCCGGGTGCGGCTGATCGACTTTGGTGCCGCCCGGACCGGGCCCGCGTCGGCGCCGGACCGGGCCACCCTGGCCACCCCGGAGTACGCCGCGCCGGAGATTGCCAGCGGCGGTCCGCCGACCTGGTCGTCGGACGTCTACGCGCTGGGCATCGTGCTGTTCGAGTTGCTGTGCGGCCGTACGCCGTACCGGGGCGGGAGCGCCGACGAGGTCCTCGCCCGGCACCGGCGGTGTGTGCCGGTACCACCGCCCGGGCTGCCACCGGCGGTGTGGCCGGTGATCGAGCAGTGCCTGGCGGCACGGCCGGCCGACCGGCCGACCGCCTGGTCGCTCGTCGCCCGGCTGCGTGGTCTGGAACCGGCGCTCGACGGCTGGCCGGCGTTGCCGGCGTTGCCGGCGGATACGGTCACCTGGTGGCCCCGGGACGTTGCGGCCGCTTCCGCGGCTCCGGTGGGAGCGCGGCCACGACGCCGGGCGCTGCAGTTCGGCGGATTGGCCGGAGCGGGGCTCGCGTTGTCGGCGTTGGTAACGGGTCTCACCCTGGCGGCCGGACAGGGGGCCGGCTCGCAGCCGGGCCGGCTCAGTGGCCCGATCGGCCCGGTCGGCGCGGCGGTGCCGTCGGCACCGCCGGCTGCGGAGTCATCGCCGAGGTCGGTTTCCCCGGGCGATCAGCAGGGCGGGACGCCGTCGGGGAGCCCGGTTGGTCCCACCGGCCAGGTAGGTTCGAGCGGGACGGCTGGGTCTGGTGTGGCCATCGGGACGCCGCAACCGTCCGATCCGGGACAGCTACCAGGCTTTCCGGAGGATATGCCCGGTGACCTGGGGCTCCGGATCGGGGACCCGGTGCCACAGTGGCCGATGTCCGGGGTGGCCGGACCGGACACTCCGAACTAGTCAGACGAAGTAGACTTCATGCCTCAAACTTCACTAATGATTCCTGTGCCTAGGCATGTTGCTGCGGGTAACATATTCTTTGTCCGTTTTGCTGCCTGATGGTAAATATTGATCTTCCTTACCGGACCGTCGTCCACAGACAGTGCACTTTAGAACACGGTTGGTCGCGGATCGCGCCAAATCCTGGACGTAGAGGCGACAAAGTGGCAGCGTAGAGGGCATGGCGGATGTACGAATCAATCCCACGGCGGCAGCCCTTCTCGGACTGCTCCATGAAGGACCCATGACAGGCGGGCAGCTGATGGCTGAAGCTGACCGTCGACTTGGCGCTTACTGGTCGATGACCAGAAGCCAGGTGTACCGGGAGCTACCGGTGCTTGCCGAGCAGGGCCTGGTCCGGCTCGGCAAGCCCGGGCCGCGGTCGAGCCAGCCGTACGCGATCACCGCAGCCGGCAAGCGGGCGTTTCTCAAGTGGTTGGCCGACGCCCCGGGTCGCGACTCGGTGCGCAACCCGATCGCGTTGCGGGTGGCGTTCGGTGAGCACCACACGGCCGACCAGTTGAAGACGGTCTACGCGGACGCGAGCGAGCACCACACCGAAGCGCTGGCCGCGGCCCGCGAGCAGGCCCGCGAGGCGAAGAAGAACGGCGACACCTTCGGGGCCGCCGCGCTCGAGTTCGCCGTCGCCTACCACAAGGCCGCACTCTCCTGGCTGAAGACCGCACCGGTGGGCTGACCACCGGCGGCGGTCGTCGGTGGTCACGACGTATTGTTGTCGGTTGTGACCACTGCCGACTATGCCGACCAGCTAAAAGATCTTGACGCCACGCTTCGCCGGATCGAGGCGGTCATCGACATTGATCGACTGCGCCGCGACCGGGCGGAGCTGGAGGAGGCTGCCTCTGCCCCCGACCTCTGGAACGACCAGGCGAGGGCACAGCAGGTCACCTCCCGGCTGTCGTACGCGAACGCGGAGATCGCCAAGCTGGAGTCGTTGCGCACCCGGCTGGACGACGCGGCCTTGCTGCTGGAGATGGCGCAGGCGGAGGAGGACGCCGGCACGGTTGCTGAAGTCGGCACCGAGCTGGCCGGGTTGCACAAGGCGATCGAGGAGTTGGAGGTGCGCACGCTGCTCTCCGGGGAGTACGACTCCCGGGAGGCGCTGGTGGCGATCCGGGCCGGGGCCGGCGGTGTCGACGCCGCCGACTTCGCCGAGATGCTACTGCGCATGTACCTGCGGTGGGCGGAGCGGCACGGCTACCCCACCGAGGTCTACGAGACGTCGTACGCGGAGGAGGCCGGTCTCAAGTCGGCCACCTTCACGGTCAAGGCGCCGTACGCGTTCGGCACCCTCAGCGTTGAGTCCGGAACGCACCGTTTGGTGCGGATCAGCCCATTCGACAACCAGGGTCGGCGGCAGACCAGCTTCGCCGGCGTCGAGGTGCTGCCGGTGGTCGAGCAGACCGATCACATCGACATCCCGGAAAACGAGATCCGGGTGGACGTCTACCGGTCCTCGGGGCCGGGCGGGCAGAGTGTGAACACCACCGACTCGGCCGTACGGCTCACCCATATCCCCACCGGCATCGTGGTCACCTGCCAGAACGAGAAGTCCCAGCTGCAGAACAAGGCGGCCGCGCTGCGCGTGCTGCAGGCCCGGCTGCTGGAGCGCAAGCGGCAGGAGGAGCAGGCCAAGATGGCCGGGCTCAAGACCGACGCCGCCGGCTCGTGGGGCGACCAGATGCGGTCGTACGTGCTGCATCCGTACCAGATGGTGAAGGATCTGCGGACCGAGCAGGAGACCGGCAACCCCACCGCGGTGCTCGACGGCGACCTGGACGCCTTCATCGAGGCTGGCATCCGCTGGCGCAAGCAACAGGAACTCGCCGAGGACTGATACTGGCGGCAGTTGCCCAACTACTATTCGTATCCAAGTCTCATGTACGGCCTGTGACTGAGCCCATCATTTCGGGTGGTGTCGGTTCGGTCCAGACGGCTGATTTCCTGGGTTTCGCGGGGATTTGCTGGTACGAAACCTCGCGCATTACCGACATAGGAGACATCTACCATCAGGCTGGACTTGGCGTAGCCGTTACACCGCGTAGACTCACCACCCGTGATTGCGCTCGAGCAAGTGACGAAGACGTACCCGAAGGCGTCCCGGCCCTCGCTGGACAACGTGTCGGTTGCGATCGAGAAGGGCGAGTTCGTCTTCTTCATCGGTCCGTCCGGCTCCGGCAAGTCCACGATCATCAAGCTGCTGCTGCACGAGGTGACCCCCAACCAGGGCAAGGTCATCGTCAACAGCAAGGACGTCACGACCATGCGCTCCTGGAAGATCCCCAACTTCCGGCGCTCCATCGGTTGCGTGTTCCAGGACTTCCGGCTGCTGCCCAACCGCACCGCGTACGAGAACGTCGCCTTCGCCCTCGAGGTGATCGGCAAGACCAAGGCGGTCGCCCGGCGGGTCGTCCCGGAGGTGCTGGAGCTGGTCGGCCTGGGCGGCAAGGAGCACCGCTACCCGCACGAACTTTCCGGTGGTGAGCAGCAGCGCGTCGCGGTGGCCCGGGCGTTCGTCAACCGGCCGCTGGTGCTGCTCGCCGACGAGCCGACCGGAAACCTCGATCCGGACACCTCGATCGAGATCATGCGGCTGCTGGACCGGATCAACCGCACCGGTACCACGGTCGTGATGGTCACCCACGACTCGAACATCGTCAACCAGATGCGGCGGCGGGTCATCGAGATCGAGGCCGGCCGGATCGTCCGCGACCAGGCTCGCGGCGTCTACGGCTAACCAGCCACCACGGCTCCACCGGGGCCTGTGTCGGCCGGCACCGGCACGTGGCGGCCTGGTACCACCATCCAGCGGCAGATCCGGAAGAGGAACCCGATGCGCGCGAAATACGTCCTGTCCGAGGTGATGGTCGGGCTGTGGCGCAACGTGACGATGACCGTCGCCATGATCATCACCATGGCGGTGTCGCTCACCATGCTGGGCGCGAGTGGCCTGATGTACCTGCAGGTCAACTCGATGAAGGACTTCTACTACGATCAGATCGAGGTTTCGATCTTCCTGGTGTCCGACGTCTCTGACGAGCAACGCGACAGCCTGCAGAGCTCGCTCGACGCCGACCCGTTGATCTTTAACGTCACGTACGAGTCCAAGGATGAAGCGTACAACCGCTTCCAGACGCTCTACGCCGACGCCCCGGACCTGGTCAATGCGGTCGAGCCGGACCAACTGCCCGAATCGTTCCGGATCAAGCTGGTCGATCCGGAGGAATACCAGGCGATCTTCGACAAGTACAACGGCACCGAGGGCATCGACGAGATCGTTGACCAGCGCAGGCTGCTCGACAAGATCTTCAACATCCTCGGCTCGGTGCAGAGCATGGCGCTGATCGCCGCATCGATCATGGCGGTGGCGGCTCTGCTGCTGGTCGGCAACACGATCCAGGTCGCGGCGTACAGCAAGCGGCGCGAGGTCGCCGTGATGCGGCTGGTCGGCGCCTCAAACTGGTTCATCCAGGCCCCGTTCGTACTCGAAGCCGTCGTCGCCGGCCTGTTCGGCTCGCTGCTGGGCTTCGGCGCCCTGGTGCTGGGCAAGATGTTCCTGCTCGACGGCTCGCTGCGCGACCTCACCGAACTGCTGACCCCGATCGAGTGGAGCAGCGTACTGCTGATGTTCCCGGTGATGGCCGGCGTCGGTGGCCTGGTCAGCGCGATCACCGCCTGGGTGACGCTGCGCTTCTACCTGCGGGTCTGACGCTCGACCCGATCGACTCGATCTGCCGCCGCGCGCCGGCCGGTACCGGGAAAACCGGTACCGGCCGGCGCGTCGTCGCGGGGTAACATGGCGCGGTTGTCCGTCGGCGCCGCGTCTGCGCAGCAGCGCCTGGGTCCGGAGAGGAGGCAGCCATGCCGCGGGAGAAAGGGCGCAAAGTCGTCGCTTCGAACCGCAAGGCCCGGCACGACTACGCCATCAGCGACGTGTACGAGGCCGGCATGGCGCTGACCGGCACCGAGGTCAAGTCGCTGCGGTCCGGCCGGGCCTCGCTGGTGGACGCCTTCGCCCAGGAACGGCAGGGCGAGATCTTCCTGTACGGCATGCACATCCCGGAGTACGACCAGGGCACCTGGACCAATCACGAGCCCCGCCGGACCCGCAAGCTGCTGCTGCACCGCACCGAGATCGACCGGCTGCTCGGCAAGCTGCGGGAGGGCGGTCTGACCCTGGTCCCGCTCTCGGTGTACTTCTCCGACGGCTGGGCCAAGGTCGAGCTGGCACTCGCGCGCGGCAAGAAGTCCTACGACAAGCGACAGGACCTGGCCAAGCGGGACGCCGACCGGGAGATCCAGCGGGCAGTGGGCCGGCGCGGCAAGGGGATGGGCTGACCGGGTAGCACCTTCTGCCCGTAGCCGGTTCAAGCCTTCTGGCCGTAACCGGGATGAAGCCCGGGGCCGGAGGCGTTAAGATCGGTACGGACGCGGACCACCTCCGGGCCGCGCCGCACACCAGGGGGTGACTGGTTTCGACTTCGTACGTTGCGGCAGGGGAAGCGAGCCGAGGAAGCCGACGTCGTCTCGTGAATCGGTCGTCGGAAACCAATAAGCGCCAACTCTAAGCGCGCTGACTTCGCTCTCGCCGCCTGAGGCGAGTAGCAAGTCTGTCGGTCTGGGACTGCCTTCGGCCCAGTAACCGGCATCAGTGAGAGGGCTGGCCTAGCGAACCCGGTCGCGGGGTTCGTGCGGCGAGATCAAACGCGACTGGGCCCGTCACATCGACTCGCTCGCGTGATCGATGGGGCCGAGTAGAGGCACAGCGAGCTGCGCTCGGAGAAGCCCTGGCAAGACGCCGAAGGACCCGGGTTCGATTCCCGGCACCTCCACGGACGACAGCCGGCCCACCGCCACCAGGCGGTGGGCCGGCTGCGTTGTACGGTCGGCTTCACTATGTGTAGTCGATCGCCTAGTTGGTCCGGGAACCCGCTGCCAACCTGGTGCGTCTGACCCGACATGCGCCGTTTCACCGCCCTGTTGGGCATATCACTGATCCTGATCGCAGGTTGCGCGCGGACCGACGGGACCGGACCCGGCGGGCCAGGCGGGCCCGCCGACGAACGCTGGGAGAGCTTCCAGCAGCGCGCCGACGAGGTCGCCGAGGCGTGGCGCACCGCCAGCGGGCGGCAGGAGTGGCTGGCCGGCTACGCACCCCTGCAGAGCCGTACCGTCCTTCCCGCCGAGCCCGGGTTCACCCCGGAGACCGAGCAGGCGTTCCTCGCCGGGTGGTATCGGGCCGAGCTGACCGTGCCGACCGAGACACCCGCCGACGGCACCGTCGACTTCCCCGACGGGACGCTGAGCGTACCGCTGGTCAGCGCCGCCGACGCGTACGCCGAGCTACGCCAGGGCGACCCGCCGCAGTGCGAGGCGGCCCGGCCCGGCCCCACCGGCAGGGCCACCGACCGGGCCGGCAGCGCCGCCCCCGGCCCGGACGACAGTGTCACCAACTCCGGTGAGCTCGGCTGCCAGGCGCTGACCGTCACCGCCGCCACGCTCGGCACCGTCGATCTGCTGACCAGCCGGGGCACGGCGCAGGTGCCCGCCTGGCTGTTCGACGTCGCCGAACTCGACGGTTCGGTCGCCCGGGTCGCCGTCGACGAATCGGCCGCCGTACCGGCCCCAGAACCGCAGGTGCCCGAGCCGGCCGGGATGACCACGTTCGTCACCGCGCAGAACCTTACCGGCGTCGACGGGACCGACCTGGCGTACCGGCTCGGCGTCGGCGCCTGCGACAGCGACATCACCCCGTTCGTGCAGGAGTACGCGGACGCCGTAGTGGTCGCCGGCGGCGTGACCCGCACCGCGCAGGAGTGCACCGACCAACTGCTGTTCCATCCGGTCACCGTGACCCTCGACGAGGCGCTCGGTGCCCGTACAGTGCTCGACGCGCTCACCGGTCGCCCACTGCACGTCGTCGCGGTCGGCTGAGCCATGCCACAGCCGTACGGCCCGGGCCAGGAACCGGACGACACCGCCGTGACCATGTCCCAACTGCTCGACCGGGGCTTGCCCGGGCAGCGCCAACCGGCCGAAGCCTGGAACCTTCCCGCCGGGGAGGTGGTGATCCTGGCCGGTGACGCGGCGACCGGCAACCGGATCCGGATGTGCCTCGACGTCGCCGGGATCAGCGCCGCCGTGGTGGTGCTGGCACCGTCAGGGCAGCTCGAGGGGCAGGGTGATGCCGTCGAGTGACCGCGGGCACGGGCAGTCCCGATCCATCGGCCAGGTCTCCAGCGCGGCCAGCAGCAGCGTGCGCAGCCGGGCGGTGTTCTCGCCGAACACCCGGAACACCTCTTCCTGGGTCACCGCGTGCCCACCCTCGACACCCGCGTCCAGATCGGTCACCAGGGCGATCGACGTGTAGCACAGCGCCAGTTCCCGGGCGAGAACGGCCTCCGGGTGGCCGGTCATGTTGACCACCGCGCCGCCGATCGCGGTGAACCACCTGGACTCCGCCCGGGTGGAGAACCGTGGCCCCTCGACCACCACCACCGCACCGCCGTCGCGTGGCTGCAGGCCCTGCTCGGCGCCGACCCGCAGCAGCACCGACCGCCCAGTGGGGCAGTACGGGTCGGCGAAGCTGACGTGCACCGCACCCTGGTCGTAGAAGGTCTGCACCCGTCCGCTGGTCCGGTCGATCAGCTGATCGGGCACGACGAAGGTGCCCGGGCCGAGCTCCGGGCGCAGCCCGCCGACCGCGCACGGCGCCAGCACCTGGCGTACGCCGAGCGAGCGCAACGCCCACAGGTTGGCCCGGTACGGGATCCGGTGCGGCGGATGCCGGTGGTCTCGGCCGTGCCGGGGCAGGAACGCGACCCGCCGTCCGCCGACGTCGGCGACGGTGATCGAATCGGACGGTTCACCGTACGGCGTCGGCACCCGGTGCTCCGTCGCGTTGTCCAGCAACGCGTACAGCCCGGATCCGCCGATCACCGCCAGCTCTGCCTGCGCCTGCATCAGGTCCCTCCCGGTTTCGGGCAGGGTGGCCGGAAACGCCCGTGCCACGCCCGCGCGGTTAGACCTTAACCGGGCGCTGTCGAGCAAGCTATGGTGCCAGGCATGGCTTTCACTGCACCCGTGGCGGATCGGCGCCGCGCCGTCCGCGCGGACCGTGGGGGTCGTGACTGCGCCGCGTGGGCAGGTACGGGAGGTCGAGGTGCACGGTGAAGGTCAGCGGATCGGGGGACGGTCGATGGCGTCGATGACCGGCCAACTGCTGGTCGCGACGCCCACGCTCAAGGATCCCAACTTCGACCGTACGGTCGTGCTGCTGGTCGCCCACGAGGCCGGGGGAGCGCTCGGGGTGGTGCTGAACCGGGCTACCGAGGTGCCGGTCGCCGAGGTGCTGGGCGGCTGGAGCAGTCTCGCCCGGGAGCCGTCGGTGCTGTTCGAAGGCGGCCCGGTGCAGCCCGAGTCGGCGATCTGTCTGGCCCGTACCCGTAGCCAGACCGGCCGGGTGAAGGGCTTCCACCGCATCGCCGGCCCGCTCGGCACGGTCGACCTGTCGACCGACCCGGGGCCGCTCGCCGAGTCGATCTCCGGGATCCGGGTCTTCGCCGGCTACTCGGGCTGGTCGGCCGGGCAGCTGGAGGAGGAGATCAACGCCGGCTCCTGGTTCGTGCTGGAGGGCCTGCCGGACGATCCGTTCATGGCCCGCCCGGACGATCTGTGGCCGATGGTGCTGCGCCGCCAGCGCGGCATGATGGCGGCGGTGGCCCACTTCCCGGCCGACGTCTCGATGAACTGACCCCGCGACCCGGGCGGCCGACCCCGCGAGATGACCGCGCGGGGCGGCGTGTGTAGTATTGCCGGGTGCCCGGGAGATCCGGGCCGACCGGGGGCCGTGGCGCAGCTGGTAGCGCACCACACTGGCAGTGTGGGGGTCAGGGGTTCGAGTCCCCTCGGCTCCACCCGTGTTTATGCACGTTGACTGACTTCAGTCGTCAATGGCTTTTTCTTGTGATTTCATGGTCGCCGGTAGTTCGTCGAGCGGTTTGAGAGTCCGTGGCCATTCCGGCCGGCCGGTCGCGGTGACCGCAGGCGGTGCGCCTCCCGATGGCATGCGGTGGGTAGGCGACGATGATCGCGGACGACGGATCGGTCGCGTCGGCACGGGTCCGTTACCGGACCCGCGCGCCCGGCACGTCTACATGATCAATGATCACCGCCGCTGGCAGCCACGGGTCATTACCGCACCGCCTGCCAGGGTCACAGCGGCAGACCGATTTGCCGTGCGACGGTGAGGAAGTCGTAGTAGATCCGACCGCTCGCGATCCGGCCGCCCCGGAACTGGTAGATCTCGCAGCTCAGACCCTCCACCGGCCGTCCGCTCGGTGGCAGCGCGTCGCCGTTGGGCAGCTCGAACGGGCCGGTCTGCGTACCCCGGTTGATCACTTCGGCGACTGCGGTGTCGCCGCGCACGATGAGCGCGGTGATCTCCGTCCGGGCGTCCGGCATCGCCCGGCGGTTGGTTCGCTGCCGGGCTAGGTATGGCTCCGGACCGGTGGTGACCTCTCCGGCCGCAACGTCATGCGCTGCGAAGTCCTCGGTCAGGAGTTCGGCCATCGCGGTGATGTCGTCGCGGTTGAACCGCGCGTACAGCTCACGCAGAGTCGCCTCGTTGCGCGCCTCGCGCTCCGGATCGGTGTCCGACTGGCCGAGCAGGCCGATCAGAAACCCTCGCGTTTCGGCGCCGAGTGTTCTGGTGCTGGTCATGGTGTACCTCCTGAGGTACCGGTTGGCGGTGGCTGCGGGCGGGTGCCGGGCAGCCGGTAGCGCCATCGTGGAATCGGACACGGCGGCCGAACTTCTCAACGTTTGCTGATCCGCGCCGGCCGTACCGGCCATCGGGTGGACCGCCCGGATCGCCCTGCCTGGTTCGCCGTCGCTGACGCCGATCGCAATCGGGGAGAGGTCCCCAGAACCGCCCGGCCGTATCCAGGAACTAGCAGCGCACGTCGCGTCGCCGCCGGTCGGACACGCACAGGCTGGCCGGCCCATCCAGCCGAAGAGGAAGCGTCAATGACGATGATGAGAACCGCCGGGCGGGCCACGGGCCACGGCCCTGGCGGCCCGAGCCGCATGCTGGCCGGATTCGCGGTGGCCGCCGTACTGCTGGCCGCCGGATGCACGACGGACCAGTCGCCACCGCCGGAGTCGGTGCCGCCGCTGAATCCTGCGCCGACGCAGCCCCAACGACCAATGCCGATCCCGCCGCCGACCAGCCCGGTGACGCTCGCGGAAGCACGGTCCTTCCCCGCCGGGGACGCGTCTGCCGACATCGTCGCGGCCGACATCGACGGCGACGGTGTCCTCGACCTCGCCACACCGAACTACAACAGCCACGATCTGGTCTACCTGATCGGCGACGGCCGCGGCGGCTATGAGCCACCGGTGACGATGGCTGCGGGTCGCACGCCGAACGGGATACTCGCTCGGGATCTCGACGGGGACGGCCACCTCGATCTGGCCACAGCAAACCTCGGGTCGGACGACGTCAGCGTCTACCGAGGACTGGGCGGCGGCCGGTTCGCCGATCCGGTGCATCATCCGGCCGGCGACGGTCCCGCCCGGATCGTCGCGATCGATCTCGACCGGGACGGTGCGCTGGATCTCGTCACCCCCAACCTCAACGGCGATGACGTCACCGTCCTGTACGGAACGGGCGACGCGACCTTCGAGGCTCCGGTGTCGGTACCGGCTGGTGACGGACCGCTGCGGATCGCCGTGGCCGACCTGGACGGAGACGGACTGCTGGACCTGGCGAGCGCGAACTACAACTCCGACGATGTCACCGTGATGCGCGGTGACGGTCGGCGTAGCTACTCGGCGCCGGTGGCGTACGCCGCCGACGACACCGCAGCCGGGATCGTGGTGCGCGACCTCAACGGCGACGGGATACTCGACATCGCCACGGCGAACTACGACGCCGACACTGTCGCGGTGCTGTTCGGGCAGGGCGGCGGCAGGTTCGCCGTACCTGCCCTGTACCAGGCCGGTGACGCGCCGTCGGACATCGTCGCGGTGGACGTCAACGGTGACGGTCAGCTCGACCTGGTGACGGTCAACTTCGACTCCGACGACATCACGGTGCTCGCTGGGGACGGCCGGGGCGGATTCGCCGCACCTGCCTCGGTGACGGTGGAGGACGGCCCACCGGCGTTGCTCGTCGCCGATTTCAACGGTGACGGTCTGCCGGACATTGCGACCGCGAATTCGCTGTCCGACAGTGTATCGGTGATCATCAACCAGGGTTGACCAGCGACGGCGGGGGTAGGCGCCGGGCGTTCGACGTCGGCGCCTGCCCCTGTGTCAGGCGGACCCTCGCCGGAAACATGAGTATTTCGAGGATCATGTCGCCCCCTCCACGTGGGCCGAATGAGCGGTCCTGTGTAGTCCGCCCTACTTCAACGGGCCTTCTTGGCTATTGTGCATCGACCGGCATCTCCGGCCCGTGGCTGCATGACAGCGCGGTAAGCCTGTCGTACACTCCGTGAGTATCCAGCTCGGTCGCTCAATGCGGCGTCAAGATCTTTCAAGGAATTGTTAGTACGCGATTCCGGTCATCGCCCGTCCAACATCAGCCAGGAGCGTCGACATGTCCCCTCGCGTGACCGGGATCGGCGGCTACTTCTTCCGGTCCCGGGATCCACAGGCTCTCGCCCGTTGGTACTCGGACAACCTTGGAATCGATCCGTGCCCCGGTGGCGACCAGGTGTGGACTCAGGCTGCGGGGCCGACGGTCTGGGCTCCGTTTCCTGAGGACACCGACTACTTCGGCGCCCGTGACCAGGCGTCGATGGTGAACTTCAGGGTCGAAGATCTTGACAGGATGCTCGATCAGCTCCGGGCGAGCGGCACGACGATCGTGGGCGACGTGCACACGGAGCCGATCGGCCGCTTCGCGTGGGCGCTCGACCCGGAGGGCAATCGCTTCGAGCTGTGGGAGCCGGCCTAGGTCTTAGCCAGATGCACGCCCGTCTTCGGCGTGTTTGACCAGTGCAATCGAGAGGAGCGCAGTGTCAGACCCAACCAAGCCACCGTTCGGCACCGTTGTCGGCTTCGACCTGACGGTGCAGGACGCTGACCGGGTACGGGACTTCTACGCCGAGGTGATCGGCTGGAGCCCGATGCCGCTAGACATGGGTGGTTACAGTGACTACTTCATGATGAGCCCGGCAGGGACGCCCGTCGCCGGAGTGTGTCACGCGCGTGGGGGCAACGCGGACCTGCCACCGCAGTGGTTGTCCTATGTCTGCGTCGACGACCTCGATGCCAGCATCAAACGTGTGGTTGAGTTGGGCGGCGAAGTCGTCGCCGGGCCCAAGGGCACCGCGCCGGAAGCGCGATTCGTGGTGATCCGCGATCCTGCCGGCGCCGTGCTGGCACTTCGCGAGCCCGATCGTCCACAGGACGGCTGACCGCCGTCCGGCTGCCGCCCAACAGAGGTTGGCCGACTCATCGGCGTCACTGACGCTTCCACTGTCGCCACGCCCGCTAGATCGTTGGCGGGCGTGGCGACGCCTCCCGGACCCCTGATCGCCGGCACCCCTTGGAGTACGCCATGACCCATACCCCCAGCCAGGATCTGATGGCGCCGTCACCCGAGCAGGGGGAGGCCGTCCTGCTGCCATGGTTGCGACGGATGCTCGAGGACAAGCCCGTCTGGCAGGACGGATACGGAGTCTGGCATGTCTTCCGGTACGCGGACGTGCGGCGGCTGAGCGCCGACCATGAGACGTACTCCTCGGATCAGAGCCGGGTGAATCCGGCAGCCGCCGAACTCGCTCAAGGTAACCTCACGATGCTTGACCCGCCGGAGCACCGGTCACTACGGCGGCTGGTCAGCGCCGCGTTCACCCCGCGTACGGTTGCCGAGCTCGAGCCACGGATCGCCGCAGTGACCCGTGAGATGATTTCAGATCTCGACGGTGAGTTCGACCTCGCAGAGCGGCTGGCCCACCCCATGCCGGTCACCGTGATCGCGGAACTGCTCGGGCTGCCCGTCGGTGACCGGGCGTTCTTCGCGGCCTGCGCCGACCGGCTGTTGAGCATCCACACCGATGATCCGAACGATCCGGCGCTGATGGAACGCTTCACCGCAGCCATGGGGGACCTGTCCGGGTACCTGCTGGAGCACTGCCAGCAACGTCGGCGGAAGCCTGCCGATGATCTGATCACCGCGCTGGTCACCGCCGAAGTGGACGCGCGACGGTTGACCGATCAGGAGGCCGTCAACTTCTGCACGCTACTGCTTTCCGCCGGTCACATCACCTCGACGCTGCTGCTCGGCAACGCAGTGCTGAGTCTTGCCGAGCAACCCTCGACGTGGCAGCGGCTGCGCGACGATTCGGCGCTGATCCCCTCGACCGTCGAGGAGGTGTTGCGGCACCGGTCGCCTTTCGCGCAGGTCGTCCGGGTCACCACCACCGATACCGAGCTCGCCGGAGTGCAGATACCGGCCGACTCGTACGTGATGCCATGGTTGGTGTCGGCGAACCGGGACCCGAGGGTCTTTGCCGACCCGGACCGGTTCGACATCGACCGTACTCCTAACGACCACATCGCCTTCGGCTTCGGCGGACACTTCTGTCTGGGCGCGCCACTGGCCCGCATCGAAGCCCGCGTCGCGCTGTCCGCGCTCGTCGAACGGTTCGCTGATCTACACCTCAACCCCAGTATCCCGCTGCGGTTCTACGGCCGTGGCGTGTTCGGTGTACGCGCCGTCCCGGTCGTGACGACCGTTTCCTGACCGAATCGGCCGGGCCCGGCCGGGTACCAGCTGAACTGAGACCAAGGGGAGATGCGATGACTGACCAGAGTCAGGAGCCCACCCGAGATGCTCGGCGCCAGCCGCCGCGGTGGACGGCAGGGGGCAGTGCCCTACTTGCCCTCTGCCTGCTTACCGGGTGTCTCGGAGTGACGGAGACGACACCCGACGAGCCGCAGGAGTCGGCGGGGGCCAACGCAGACAGAGTCACCATGTCGGCGATGGCGGAGATTTCGGTCGGTGACGCTCCGGCCGGCCTGGAGGCCGCCGACCTCAACGACGACGGCAAGCAGGACCTCGTCGTCGTCAACTTCAACTCGAACACCGCCGCTGTGCTGCTCGGCGAGGGCAAGGGCAGATTCGCGTCGCCGGTGACCTACCGGACCGGCGACAACCCCAACGGCGTGGCGTTGGCCGACCTCGACGGCGACGGCCGCCTCGACATGGTGACCTCCAACTTCAACTCCAACGACCTGACTCTGTACTTCGGCGATGGGAAGGGCGCATTCGCTGGGGCCAAGTCACTGCCAGCCGGCGGCGGCGCGATCCGGGTGAGCGCCGCCGATCTCGACCGGGACGGTTCCGTCGACCTGGCCGTGGCCAACTATCAGGACAACGCCGTGTCGATCCTGCTCGGCGACGGCACCGGTGGGTTCGCCGAGCCGGCCAAGTATCCGGTGGGCAAGGACCCGAACCGACTCACCGTCATCGACGTCACCGGTGACGGGGTGCTCGACATCCTTACCTCGGACATCGGCGACAAGACCATCTCGCTGCTCACCGGCACGGGCGAGGGCACCTTCGGCGCGGCCAAGGCGATGCCGGCTGGCGACACCCCGTCCGGCGTCGCCGTCGGTGACTTCACCGGTGACGGCAACCTCGATCTGGCCACGGGCAACTACGGCGGTGAGACGGTGACCCTGCTCGCCGGTGACGGCAAGGGGTCTTTCGAACGGAAGCAGGAGTTCGTCGCGGCGCGTGGCCCGGGCGACGTCGTCGCCGCCGACTTCAACGGCGACCGCGCCACCGACCTCGCCGCCGTCGCTCCTGAGGCGGCCGACGTCATCGTGCTGTCGAACAGCCGCAGTGACGGAGTCTTCAGCACTGCCCAGTCCTTCTCCGCAGGCGAGGCACCCGCAGCGATCATTGCCGCGGACTTCGACGGGGACAACCTCGTCGACCTGGCGGTCAGCAACTCACTCTCCGGCAGCATCACCGTGATGCTCAACGGCACCCAGACCGCAGCGGGTGCCGACCTCGCGCCGGTCGCGCTGGTCACCAACGAGAACTCGGCCACCGTTTCACTAATCGACGCCCGGTCCTCGACTCTGCTGAAGACCATTGACATCGGCGGTGACCGCCCAGGCGGGGTGGCGCTGACCCCGGATGGCCGACGGGCGTACGTCGCGAACCTCGGTTCCGACAATGTGTCGGTGATCGACCTTCCCAGCCGTCGGTTGCTGACCACGATCGCCGTCGGCCGCCAGCCCAATGGGATCGCGGTGTCGCCCGACGGCACCCGGATACTGGTCGCCAACGAGTTCTCCGACACGGTCTCGCTGATCGACTCGGTCACGAACGCGGTGACCGCCACCATCCAGGTGGGGGAGCGCCCAGTCGACGTCGCCTTCACCCCGGACGGTCGGTATGCCTACGTGCCGACGAATATATCCTTCGAAGTCGCCACCGTGGACGTGGCGCGGGCATCCGTCGTCGCCCGTACCCGCGTCGGCGCACGTCCTGGTGGGGTGGCGGTCAGCCCGGACGGTCGCCTGGTCTACGTCACGAGCATCGCCGACGACCAGGTGACGGTAGTCGACACCGCTACCAACAAACGCGTCGCAAACATCGACGTAGGTGACTGGCCGCTGAAGGTTGCCTTCAGTCCGGACGGCCAAAACGCCTACGTGGTGACCTACAGTTCCGACGCGGTCAGCGTCGTCGACGTTGCCAGGGGCGCGGTCACCACAACGATCGAGGTCGGCATCCGTCCGTACGGGTTGGCGCTGTCGCCGGACGGCCGTCAGGCGTTCGTGACCAGCCAGAGCGGCAACTCGATCTCCGTGGTCGACTTGGAGCGAGGCGAGTCAGTGGCGACCGTGGAGGTCGGCGAACATCCGATCGGGGTGGCCTCGGTGCTGGCCCCGGTGGAAACAGTCAACGCGTAGTCAGCCGAGACCAGGTGCCCGTCGACGGCCGAATTCGTCATCGGATCCGGCCGTCGGCGGTGTCACCGGTGTCACCACCTGCCGCGTGACCAGCCTGAGCAGCGCTGCTACTGCGGCGTTCGCCGCACCGATCTGCGTCACCGTGAGTGGCACGACGTCAAACGTCGCGAGAAGGTTGAGCAGCGCCAGCACCGCCGACTGAATCAGCACCGGCTCCCGCCGCCAGATCGACCACCGCGTCATAGCGACGTCCACGCCGGTCGTCCCCACCGGCGGGCGAAGGCGAGTGCCTCCGGGGCCAGTCTGGTCCCGTACTCAGCCTGGTCGTCCGGTCCGGCCGGCCCGTTGCCACCGACCACCAGGACGACGATCGGCTCGAAGCCAGCCGGCACGCCCAACTCCTGGCGCAGCCGCTGGTGGTCGAAGTCCCCGAGTTGGCGGCACTGCCAGTCCTGCGCCCGCGCTTGTACGCAGATCCGGCTCACCGCCATTCCCAGCTCGTATTCGGCGCCCAGCATCGGCACGCCCTGCTGATCAGCGGTCTGCGCCAGCGCTAGCAACAACGCGGCGGCCCCTCGCGTGTGGCTCTGGTGGGCCGGGTTCAACGCGGTGCGCAGCAGCGAGAACGTCGTGTCGCCACGACAGCCCAGCATGAACCGCCACGGTTGCCGGTTCCCACTCGACTGGGTCCAGCGCGCGGCCTCGATCAGCCTTGCGAGTTGCGCGGTGTTCAGCGTCCCCGTGGTGAATCGCTGTGCGGAGTCGGCTGGCGCGAGGAGCGGGTGTAGCCCTGTCTGATCAGGTGGACTCGTGGGTGGCATGAGCAAGGCCTCCACCGGTGCTTTGATCTATCGCTTACTGGTTTATCGCAACAGCGGCAGGCAGTGATCTCCTCCGAAATCTTGCTAATCGATGAGCGCTGCCTTAGCGCAAGTTAGAAGAAGGTTGTCCCTGGGCCAAAGGGCTAGAAATTGATCGAGCGTCAGTCATGCTCGTGCCCATCAACCGAGAGGCAAGGAGATCAGCCGTGCCGCCACCCTCGGGTGCTCATCAACCAGACTGGCAGGCCGCTATCGAACCACGCGGCGAGGGCTTCCGGCTCCGTCGGGTAGCGTCAGATCCGGCTGGTTCCGGAGACGGTGCCATCTCGCCCGATGGTGCCTTCTTCGTGGCCTCATCGAAGCGGGCCGGAACCGTCAACCTCTGGATATTCGACCTACATAGCGGCCGGTGGCATCAGGCCACCCGAGGAGCAGGTGATGACATCGAGGGGCAGTGGTCCCCCGACGGTCGGCGCATTGTCTTCACTTCTACCAGGGGCGGACACAAACAGATTTGGTGGTACGAAGTCGCCACCGGTCGCATTGAGCAACTGACGTTCGGCGATCATGAGGAAGAGTATCCTTCCTTCGCGCCGGACGGCCAGCGCGTCTTGTACGTCGGTGGCCCCTGGGGGCGCCGGTATTTCTACATCGTGCCCGCCGGTGGCGGTGCTCCGCGTGTCGTGGACCGGCCACCGGGTAGGGCAGGTGCTGGTTCCTGGGCGCCGGACGGCCGTTGGCTGGTGTGCCATTCCTACGACACGGGGGCCGGAGCGATCTTCCTGCAGGACTCAGCAGGCGCCGAAGAGATCCCGGTGACCGACGGGACAGCTTGGGACTACAAGCCCACCGTCTGTCCCACCCGGCAGGTCGTCGCGTTCTCCCGCAGCAACGAGGGCCGCTCGGTCATTTGGGTGCAGCGCCTCGGCGACGGATCCGGCCGTCCCCTGGTCACCACCGGAGCGGACGACCGGTGGCCGACGTGGACCGCCGATGGCCAGAGCCTGTTCTTCCACCGGCTCATCGACGAGGGTCGCGCGATCGGCATGTGGAACCGTGCCACGGGCGAGGTGCAGGAGCTCGTCGGGGCGGACGAACGGCCGCGGTACGCGTCGTTCGACCCAGCGGCGCGCCGGATCGTCTACGCCAGCGAACGTACCGGACGATCCAACATCAAGATTTTGGATCTGTCCGACCATGTGGTGACGGCTCTGCCGGTGGGAGAGGCGTCCTTTCCCGCCTGGTCGCCCGCCGGCGAGCGGATCGCGTTCTGCTCGCGCCGCGGATTGGCGCACCGCTGGCAGATCAGCACGGTGGACGTGGCGACCGGTGAGGTCCACGACTGGACATCGGGGGTGGTCGGGCTACGCCGCCTGCATGGTCCGCTGAGCTGGTCACCCGATGGCGACCGGCTGCTGTTCAAGAGTGAAACCGAACCGTTCGCCGCGAACATCTACGAACTCGACCTGCGTACCGGCGGGGTCAGTGCGGTTACCGACGACTCATGGTGGGACGAGTCTGCGGCATACACGCCGGACGGCGCCGCGGTGGTCTTCATGTCGACCCGCGGCGGCGACTGGACCTGGGGCTTTTACCGCAAAGATCTGGCGACCGGCGAAATCGAGACGCTGGCGGGGCCGGACTACGTGGAACGGAACAATCCACGGCTCACCCGCGACGGCGTCCTGTTGTCGACGCTGGTGGCCGGCACCAGCGAGGAACTGTACGAGCAGTGTCCCGACGGTACGGGGCGGGTCGTCGCGGAGGCGGGTCAAGGTGTCCGCTATCCGGTGCCGTCGGCCGACGGCCGGATGGTGCTGTTCGCCCGCACCCATCGCACGGTGGAGTACTGGCTCGCCGAAAACGTCTGGGCGGCGGATTCACCGGTCGCGGACTTGGCGCGTCCGCTGGTCGCGCGGGCTGCGGGAGGTACGCCGATCAGTGAGCGGGCACCGCTGGGGCCGGTCCGAAGCCCGGTCGACACGCGACGCAGATGACGGATGTGAATCGCTCATCCGGTCGGGTGAGCTCCGGACGAACCGCCAACCAATCTGAGGAGTGCCTGTGGAGCCGCAACTACTGCGACCCGGCCCGCCCGCCGCGACGGCGCCGTCGGACGGCGCGGACAAGAACCACATCTATGACAGTGTTACCGCGCCGATCTGGCAGTTGGCCGTCTACCAGCCGGTGCATGCCGGCTGGGAGTTCACCAACGTCGGTGGGGCGGCGTTGCTCGACCAGATCACCGAACCGCTCCGACTCGGCGCCCGCCATCGGGTTCTCGAATGCTGCTCTGGAACGGGAGCGGTCAGTCGCTACCTGAATGTGCGTCGCGGTTGTGCGGTCACCGGCGTGGAGATCAACGAGAAACAACTCGATCACGCCCGCCGGCTCGCGACCGGAAACCCGGACCTGCGGTACGTGCTGGGCGACGTCGAGCGATGGCAGCCGGACGGTGCCTACGACCTCGTGCTGGCGATCGACTCGCTGAGTCTGCTCGCCGATCCGCAGGCGGTGATGCGGACCGCCCATCGGGCGTCGTACCCGCGTGGGGTGTTCGCGATGGCCGATACCGTCGCCGGTAGCAGCATGTCCGACGAGACCCGGGGACGGGCCTGGGATCTGGACGGCGTGCGGCCGCTGCCGGGACCCACCGCCACGGTGCGGATGCTGCGGTCAGCCGGGTTCGACGACGTCGAACTGACCGACTGCACGGCGATGGCGGTCGAGTGCTTCGAGCGGATCGGCACAGCTCTGGTGCGGCGTGAGGACGAGATCTCCGCCCTCGTATCGGCTGATGAGCTGCGGCACTGGCGGGACTCCAGCGAGTTCTATCTGGCCGCGTATCGAAGCCGCCAGCTCACCTACTGGCGTGGCGTGGCCCGGCACAACGACCACCGCGGCACCGTGTCCGCGTCGCGGCGCCGCGCCCGAACGACCTACGGAGGGTAAGTAACGATGGTCTTCAAACGGGAGCCAGTGATCATTCAGGCCGGACTGCTGGCCGTGTTCAACCTCCTCGGCGCGTTCGGCCTCGTGAGCTGGTCGTGCACTCAGATCACGGCGGTCAACGCGGCGATCGCGGCCGTCCTCGGGGTGATTACCCGCCAGTTGGTGACCCCGCTGCACGACCCACGTGACGCCGCCGGCCGGCCGCTCAGCCGGCGTCCGGCGGGCCCGGGTGACGGCGAACGGACCGTGGCATGAATCCACGCCGTCTGACAGCACCGGCGATGGCTGCAACCCTGCTCGCCGTACTCGGCGGGCTGAGCGCCCGTCCGGTCGCCTCCGCCGCGGAACTCGCGGCGCTCGCCGCCCCCTTCGACTTCGTGGTGACCCCGCTGAATTCGGCGCCCCCGATGGCCCACGGTGACCGGACGGTCGCTCCGGAGCTGGCACATCTGCGGTCCTGGATATCCGCCGTCGGCGCCGCCGTCGGGCTGACCGACGCCGACGGCAACGGCCGTGCCGACGACACCTGCCTGGTCGATCCGCGCGACAATTCGGTACGGGTCGCCCCGGTGCGCGGCACCGGAGATCGTTTCGCCGCCGTGCGGCTCACTCCCCCCGGAAAACCCGACCTGGCGGTCGCGCCGATGGGCTGCGTCCCGACCGACCTCACCGGGGACGGAATGACGGACTTCCTTGTCTACTACTGGGGGCGTTCCCCAGTGCTGTTTGTCCGGGCGGGAGAGGGCTACCAGGGCAGGGACCTCGTCGAGCCGGCCCAGCACTGGAACACCACCGCGACCGTGATCGCCGACATCGACGGCGACGGCAACCTGGACGTCCTGGTCGGCAACTACTTTCCAGACGGTGCGCGGATCCTGGACAGGCGAGCCGACGACGACCAGCGGATCCAGATGCAGGCCGGGATGGCCCGGGCCGGCAACGCCGGAATCAACCGGTTGCTGCTGTCCCGCCCCGGCGGACCTGGCCGCCCGCCTGTGTTTGTCGACGCCAGCACGGCGTTGCCGGACCGGTCGGCACGATCCTGGACGCTCGCGTTCGGGCTGCAGGACCTTACCGGGGACCTGCTACCTGAGATCTACGTGGCCAACGACTTCGGCCCCGACGATCTGCTGGTCAATCGGTCTACTCCGGGACGTCCGGTGTTCGAACGGGTCGAGGGGCGCAGGGATGCCACCACGCCGAAGTCGAAGGTGCTCGGCCACGACTCGTTCAAAGGCATGGGCGTGGCGTTCACCTATCGCGGCGGGCAACCGCTGCCGACCGTTCTGGTCAGCAACATCACCACTGCCTGGGGGCTGCAGGAGAGCAACTTCGCGTTCGTGCCGGAGGGATCCGGCGAGGATCTGCTACAGGGGCGGGTCCCGTACCGTGATCGAAGCGAGCAACTCGGGCTTTCTCGCAGCGGTTGGGCCTGGGACATCAAGGCCGTTGATTTCGATGCGGACGGTGCGGACGAAATCCTGCAGGCGACTGGCTACCTGCAGGGCGACCGGTGGCGCTGGCCCGAGTTACAGGAACTTGCGATGGCCAACGACCAGGTGCTCGCCCACCCCTGGGCATGGCCTAACTTCCAGCCCGGCGACGACCTGTCCGGCCATCAGCACAACCCGCTGTGGACCTACGCCGCCGACCTTTCGCCGCCCCGCTACGTCGACCTCGCGCCACGGCTCGGGCTGGGCTCACCGTGGGTGAGCAGAGGCATCGCGATCGGCGACATCGATGGTGACGGCCGGCCGGACGCGGTGATCGCCAACCAGTGGCAGGACTCCGTCGTGCTGCTCAACCGGAGCCGTACGGCATGGCCGCACACCACCATTCGCCTGCTGCGGCCCGGTCCGCGCACCGGGGCGACACCGGCGATCGGAGCTCAGGTGCGAGCCGTCACACCCGGTGGCGCGCAGTTGTATGCCGAGTTGCAGCCGAGCAACGGGCACGCGGGATCGTCCGCACCGGAGTTGTTCTTCGGCACGGGCAGCGGAGCTGACACGGCCTTCGCCCTGAAGTGGCGTACGTCCGGCGGTGTTCGCCGGGCCGCAGAGATCCGGTTGTCACCGGGCATTCACACCCTGCTCCTCGATGACGACGGCACGGTCCGGTCGATAGACGACGACAAGGGACGATGAACATGATCAAGACGACCGGCATCGCGACGACCACCATCGAACCGTTCGCCGACGCCGACGAGGCCGCCGCCAGCGCCGACGCTGACCCGGCGGCGGCCCGCCGCCAGATCATCCGTACCGATCGGGCCCTCACCGACCCGAGGCTGGCTGCGGCCGTCCGTCGGCACGGCCGCCCGGCGGTACGCCAGGCGCTGCGCGACGCGCAACAGGAGGCGCGGCGCGGCGCGATCTCCCCGGACCAGGTCGTCCGACACACCGCCGATCTCGTCGATCGGCGCGCCGAAGGCGTCCGTTCGGTGATCAACGCGACCGGGGTGCTGTTGCACACCAATCTCGGCCGTGCTGTGTTGTCCGCGCCGGCCCGCCGGGCGCTTGAACGGGCCGCGGGCTGCATCGACATCGAGTACGACCTCGAGAGCGGCCGGCGGGACCGACGCGGTAGGGCCGCGCTGGAGGCGTTGGCCGCGGCCGTACCGGCTGCCGGTGCGGTACACGTCGTGAACAACAACGCGGCCGCACTGATCCTGGCCTCGGCAGCCCTGGCCAGCGGTCGCGAGGTCGTCATCAGCCGTGGCGAGATGGTGGAGATCGGTGCGGGCTTCCGGCTGACCGATCTGGTCGCCGCCGCCGGTGCCCGGCTTGTCGAGGTCGGCACCACCAACCGCACCTCGCTGGCCGACTACGCGGCCGCGGTGTGGTCGGGGACCGGATTCATCCTCAAGGTTCACCCGTCCAACTACCGGATCGACGGCTTCACCTCCCAGGTCGATGTGGGCGCGTTGGCCGGGCTCGGCGCACCGGTGGTGGTCGACATCGGCTCCGGGTTGCTGGGGCCGGAGCAGGTGCTGCCGGACGAGCCGGATGCGGACACCGCGCTGCGCGCCGGCGCGGCCCTGGTGACGGCGAGCGGCGACAAGCTGCTCGGTGGCCCGCAGGCCGGCCTGTTGCTGGGCCATCGCGAGGTGATCGCCGAGCTGCGGCGCCATCCGATGGCCCGGGCGGTACGGGTCGACAAGCTGACCCTCGCCGCCTTGGAGGCCACCGTCCGCTGTCCACCCACCCCGACCCAGCAGGCACTGCGCACGACTGTCGACGAGCTGCGGGCCCGGGCCGAGACGATCGTCGGCCGACTCACCGCAGCCGATGTGCCGGCGGCCGTGACGGACACGACAGCCGCCATCGGGGGTGGTGGAGCGCCGGGGGTACGGCTGCCGAGCTGCGCGATCAGCGTGCCACAGCACCTGTCCCGGCCGCTGCGGCGACAGCCGATCGCGGTCGTCGGCCGGGTACGCGACGGCCGACTGCTGCTCGACATGCGTTCTGTGCCAGCGGAGCTGGACGAAGTCGTGACGGCGGCGGTACTGCGGGCGGCCACGTCACCCGCTGGCCAGTCGCCGGACGAACCAGGCCGGCCCACACCCATGGCGGTCGAGCGGCGATGAGCCACGTCGTCGCCACTGCCGGTCACGTCAACCACGGCAAGTCCAGCCTGCTCCGGGCACTGACCACAATGTCGACCGACCGCCGACCGGTCGAGCGCGATACGGGTCGGACCGTGGACCTGGGGCACGTCTGGACCCACCTCGACGACGGTCGGGAGGTCAGCTTCGTCGACGTGCCGGGACACCGGCGATTCCTCGCGAACACCTTGGCCGGGGTGGGTACCAGTCCGGTCGTCATGTTTGTGGTGGCCGCCGACGAGGGCTGGCAGCCACAGTCGTCCGAGCACCTGGCGGTGCTTGCCGCGTTGAACGTGCGGTACGGCGTTTTGGTCACGACCAAGTGCGATCGCGCGACACCGCAGTGGGCGCAGGCCGACGCGGGTCGGCGGTTGGCCGCCGCAGGCCTGCCGAACTGGCCGGCGGTGGCGGTGAGCGCTCGCACCGGTGCCGGCTTGGCCGCCCTGCGGGAGGTGCTGACCAAGGTGCTGCGGCAGGTGCCGCAGCCGGACCGGGCAGCTCCGGTCCGGCTGTGGCTGGATCGGACGTTCACGGCGGCGGGCACCGGCACTGTGGTGACTGGCACCTTGCCGGCCGGGACGGTGCGGGTCGGGGACCGGATGAAGCTGGGGCCTGACCGTCGACCGGTGGTGATCCGGGAGGTACAACGGTGCGGCAGCGCGGTGCAGGCGGCACACGGCGTCAGCCGCGTGGGTCTGGCGCTGCGCGGGCTGCCGGCCGGCGTCGCCACCCGAGGCTGGGCGCTGGTAAGTCCAGGGCACTGTTGGATGTCCACCTGTGTGGACGGGTGGCTCGACCGGCCCGGCGGCGTGGACGGCCCGGCGCCTGAGCAGGTGGACCGCCCGCTCGGTGGTCGGCCGCGCCGGCGACACCTGCCGGCGTCGCTGCGGCTGCACCTGGGTAGCGCTGTCACGATCGCCCGGGTCCGGGTGCTCGACTCTGACGGCGAGTCGCTGGCCGTCCGACTCGACCTCGATCAGCGAATGCCGTTGCTGGTTGGTGACCAGGCGGTCCTGGTCGACCCGGGGGCGGCCGGTGAACGGATCGTCGGACAGCTGACCGTCGTCGACGTCGATCCACCGCCGTTGGGTAGGCGGGGTGCCGCCGCCGCTCGCGCCTCGGCGCTGCGGGACGTGACGACGGTGCCCCGCGACACCTGGCCGCTACGGCTGCGGAAACTGATCACCGTGGCGCAGTCACGGGCCATGACGGGGGCAGCGCCGCCGACCGACGCCCTGAGCGTCGGTGGCTGGCTGCTCGATCGGGCGCACCGGGACCGCCTGCACGCCAGGCTGGTACAGCTGGTAAGCGGTGCCGGCCGGGACGGACCCGCCGAACAACCGGTTCCTACCGGGCGCGTCCACCACCCGGCCGACCGGGATGGCTCGATGCCGGTGCCCGGTATGCCGGCCGGCCAGGCCAGATCAGTGCTCGGGCTGCCCGATTCCCGGCTGCTCGGACTGCTGCTGGCACCCGGGTTGGCCCTCGCCGGAGATCTGGTCGTCCCAGCAGACCAGCAGCGGCGGATGTCCCCACGGGTGGCGACCGCGCTGGACCGGCTGCGTGCCGCACTGAGCAAAGGATCCGGCTTCGAAGCTCCCGACGCCGACGGGCTTCGGCGGCTCGGATTCGACCCATCGGTGCTGGCGGCGGCCCGCCGTACCGGTCAGGTGCTGGTGCTGGGGCCCGCCGTGGTGCTGCCGGTCGAGGCGGAACGGGCCGCCGTCGAGGTCCTTGCCCGACTCGCGCAGCCATTCACGGTCGCGCAGGCCCGCGTCGCCCTGGGTACCACGCGTAGAGTGGCCGTGCCGCTACTGGAACATCTGGATCATCGCGGTTGGACGGTCCGATGCGCGGACGGGGGCGCCCGACGGCTGAGTCCGAGAGCGAAGACAGGAGTCGAATGATGCCCGGGTCCACCCCGCAAGCCGACCCGCCGATCGGGCCGATCCGGCTCACCCAGTATTCACGTGGTGGCGGCTGCGCCTGCAAGATCCCGGCCGGCGAGCTGGAACGGCTGGTCGCAGACCTCACATTGACGCCCTCCGGGCAGCCGCTCGTACCCGCCGGCCGGTTGCTCGTCGGTCTGGACACCGGCGACGACGCCGCCGTGATCGAGGGCCCCGGAGGTACCGCGTTGATCAGCACGGCCGACTTCTTCGGTCCGGTTGTCGACGACGCCTACGACTGGGGGCGGATCGCGGCGGCGAACGCGTTGTCCGATGTATACGCGATGGGTGGGCGGCCGGTTCTCGCGATCAACCTGCTCGGCTGGCCTCGCGAGCGGCTGCCGATGGAGTCGGCCCGGGCGGTACTCCAGGGCGGTGCCGATGTCGCGGCTCAGGCCGGATGCGCTGTGGCCGGCGGGCACAGCATCGACGACCCGGAGCCCCGCTACGGCATGGCGGTGACCGGACTGGCTGACCCCGGCCGGCTGCTGCGTAACGATCAGGGCTCGGCCGGCCTGCCACTGAGTCTGACCAAACCGCTCGGCGTCGGGGTGCTCAACGCCCGGCACAAGGCGACCGGTGAGCGCTTTCCACACGCGATCGCCGAGATGGTGCGGCTCAACCGGGACGCAGCCGAATCAGCGGTCCGGGCGGGCGTGCGGTGCGCCACCGACGTCACCGGTTTCGGACTGCTCGGCCATCTGGTCAAGCTGGCTCGGGCGAGCAGAGTGGGCGCCGTCATCGACGCGTCAGCGGTGCCCTACCTGGCGGGCGCCCGGCAGGCGGTGCGGGACGGCTATGTGTCCGGCGGCACCCGACGCAACCTGGAATGGGTACGTCCGTGGGTCGATTTCGCCGGGGTGGACGAGGAGACCGCGTTGCTGCTGGCCGACGCGCAGACTTCCGGTGGTCTGCTTGTCGCCGGTGAGGTCCCGGGCGCACCGGTGATCGGCGAACTGGTGCCATCGGGAGGCACCTTGGTAAAGATCCGCTGACCCCACACCAATCTCACCAGTCACGGGATCCGTCCCGGGGAGGTGTACGGGCGCCTGGTGACGCTCCGCGGTCTTCAAAACCGATGTGACCGGGTATCCCGGTCAGGCGGGTTCGATTCCCGTCCACCTCCGCTATCGTACGCAACCGTAGAGAGGGCGCACGCTTTTTCGTTGCATAGAAATGATCTCAGGTTCGCCGCCTGAGGAGGACATCAAATGCAACGAACTTCATTGGCTGATCGGGTCGAACGGCGGCCCTGGTCGCAGCCCGGTCGATGTGGCTGGCCATGGACGTGACGAGCCTGGTCGCCTCGGCCGCAGCTGTCATCACCGCGTTGCTCAGCTACCTGGGCGGGCGCCAGATGGCTCATCTGGCGCATCGACGTGAGGTCGCGCGGCTCGCCCGACTTGTCCGCAACGACACCGCCGCCGCCGAGCAGGCCGCAGCCCAGGCCGATGAACGGGCCCGGGGTGCGGTGCTGGCCGAGCGCAACGAGCTGCTGGCGAGGTGGCGGGTGACGTTGGACGAGGCGCGAGAGGAACGCCGCCGGCTCGTCGAGGAGCATCGTGTTGAGACCGCGCGACTACGGCAGGAACACCGCGACGAGCTGGCCGGGTACCGGGAAAGCGCCCAGGCGGTCATCGCGGATCTGCGCGTACAGAATCGCGCACTGCGTGATCAGCTCAACGCCGAATACGCGAGACGCTACGGCCGGACGACGCACGACTGAGGTGGGCCGCAATCGCAAGAGTAGAGAAGAACGGCCCGGTCCCTGGCAATGAAAATAGAGGCAGCCGGGTGATGCGGATCCGAAACAACGACCCGCGACCGGTGGACGCAGTGAACGCTGTGCCGGTAGACGACCGTGCACACCAAGAAAGGACAACCCGCACATGACAGAGATCCAGGATTTCGGACGGCAGCTCGGGGGATTCCTCGGGGGTGTCTTCGGTAACGCGGCAGGTGGCGCCGGTTCGATCTTCCAGCCGGACCCGCAGGCCGAGATCGAGGTGCGCAAGCTCCTCGCCGACCTGCAGAAGGCGTTCGCCGAAGGGGACATCGAGACGATCCTGGCCAGCCTCGCCGACGACTTCACCACCTACGAACTGGGTGCCACCGACGGCTCTCCGTTGGAGATCACCGACCCGGGCGTGATGCGTGAGTACCTGACCACGCTCTTCCCCAGTGCGGGCGAGACCCAGAACAAGTCGATCAGCGCCACCCGGGTGGTGGCCACCGCGAACATGGGTTTCACCCTGGAGGGTGGAGACGTCGTGATCGCCCGCGCCGACGGGACCTTCGAGCACCAGCCACTCAACGCGACCGCGGTGGCGGTGCGTACCGCCGATGGCTGGAAGTGGCTGCACTGGCACATGTCCGAGGCGGGGTCCCGGTTCCGGGTGAACGCCAACGGCGTCCGCGTCGACCTGGCCACCGGAGCTCCGTTGCCCGGACCGACTGACTGAGCCCAGCTCCCCGGCCATCGCCGGCTGTCCGTCCAGGAGGACATTCACCATGGACCAGAACGTCGTCGGGCAGCAGGCCCCGACGGTCGAACACAACAACAACGGTGAGGAGAACACCTACCCGAACTATGTGGCGTGCTTCCATAAGGGCCTGCCGCACGACGACGATGGCGAGGTCGACCCGAACGCGTACCGCCAACTGCTGCGGGCGCTAGCCAGTCGGTCGCCGGAGAGCTTCGAGCGCGTCCCGATGGGCACCGTGGATGGCGTACGGCTGACAAACCCCCTCGCCGGGCTGGCCCGGCACGCCTCCGGCACGCCCAGCGATCGGTTTAGGCTCCGACCGGCACCCCGGTTGGACGGTGCCGAGCATTCTGCGGAAATGGTGGAACTGTACTGGATGGCGCTTTGTCGCGACGTGCCTTTCGCCGAGTTCGGCTCGGACCCGACGGTGGCTGAGGCTGCGGCTGAGCTCGGCGCGCTCAGCGACTACCGGGCTCCCCGCTCGGACGGATCGGTCACCGCGGCCACCGTCTTCCGTGGCGACACCCCGGGCGACCTGGCCGGGCCGTACCTGTCTCAGTTCCTGCTGCGTGATCTGCAGTTCGGCACGTTCCGTACGCAGCAGCGTCAGGACACGGTGCGTCCCGGCCAGGACTACATGACAACCTGGAACACCTGGTTGAAGATCCAACGCGGATTCAGCCGAGGCCTCGGGCCGCAGGACCGGGATCGCAACCGCACGCGGTATCTCGCAACCCCCCGCGACCTGGCCCACTACGTGCACTTCGACGCCACCCAGAGCCCATTTCAGCCATACCTTCACGCGGCGCTGATCCTGCAGGACCTGGACATGCCGCTGGACGCCAACCTGCCGTACCAGTGGTCGATCAACCAGCTCGGGTTCGGGACCTTCGGTTGGCCGCATCTGTACGACCTGGTGACCGGATCGACCGCCCGCGCGTTGCGGACCGTATGGTTCCAGAAGTGGTGGGTCCACCGGCGGCTGCGTCCCGAAGCGTCTGCCGGGTTGGTACACAAGCACCTCTCCGGGCGTCGCCGATACGACTTCCTCCACCATGAGGTGCTCGAATCGGAGGCGGCCCGGCGCAGCTTCGCTCGCAACGGAAGCTACCTGCTACCGCAGGCATATCCGGAGGGTTCGCCCACCCATCCGTCGTACGGTGCCGGACACGCGGCGGTGGCCGGTGCCGGCGCGACGCTGCTGAAGGCGTGGTTCGACGAGACCGCGGTGATTCCGAATCCGGTCGAGGTGAGCCCGGACGGCACCACCCTGATTCCCTACCTGGGCTCGGATGCCGCACGGATGACCGTCGGCGGGGAGCTCGACAAGCTCGCGGCGAATATCGCGATCGGTCGCAACATTGCCGGTGTGCACTACCGCAGCGACTACGCCGCCTCGCTCGAACTCGGCGAACAGGTCGCCATCGACATGTTGCGTAGTCAGCGGGGGTGGTTCGAGGAGAACTATTCGCTGACCCTGACTCGATTCAACGGGCAGTCCGTGACCATCTGACCGGATTGCCGCGGGTGTCCCGCCGGCGGGCTGACCACAGCCACCGGCGGGACACCCCCCCTGTCCGCGAGACATCTGATCGACCTCCGAGGAGAAGCGCCATGCCGACCTATCCACCTGTCGGAGTCGAGCCCGCACCGACTCCGGCCGTGACGTCGACCGTCGCCGACCGACGCACTCCGGCGCTGCGCCGGTTCGCGGTCTCCATCACGGTCCTCACCGTGGCGGGGCACTGGTTCCTGGGATTCGAACAGGCACCGATCGTTCCGCTCGTCGTGGTCGGCTACGCGTACCTGTTGGACCTCGCGTTCGAGTGGTCGACCTCGTGGGCGCAGCGTCGGCGTCCGGGATTCGCGGGAGGCTGGCGTCGTCTGGTCGACCATCTGCTGCCCACCCACATCAGCGCGCTCGCCTGCGCGATGTTGCTGTACGCGAACTCGTCGCCATGGCCGTACCTGTTCGCGATCACCGCGGCGGTGTCCAGCCGCTACCTGATCCGGATTCGAATCGACGGACGGCACCGGCACGTGCTGAACCCGTCGAACGCCGGCATCACACTGACCCTGCTGCTGTTCTCCTGGGTGAGTATCGCGCCGCCGTACCAGTTCACCGCGGACATCGGAGGGGCGCTCGACTGGCTGGTGCCGGCGGCTGTGCTAATGGCGGGCACGGTGATCAACGCAAAGTTGACCGGTCGGATGCCGCTGATCGTCGGTTGGCTCGCCGGGTTCGCCGGGCAGGCCGTGGCGCGATGGCTCCTCGCCGATCACGCGTTGCCGGCGGCCTTGATGCCGATGTCCGGCCTGGCGTTCATTCTGTTCACCAACTACATGATCACCGATCCGGGCACGACACCGCACCGGCCCGTCAACCAGGTCCTGTTCGGAGTGACGACCGCGATGGTCTACGGCTTGCTCGTTCTGTCACACGTGTCGTACGGGCTGTTCCTGGCGCTGACCATCGTGTGTGTGATGCGGGGGGCGTTGTTGGCCGGCTTGGGCCTGCGACGACGGGTGCCGGTGGTCCGCCCCTAGGTCTCGACCGACCATCGGGGATGGTAGCTGCCAGCGTCATCGGGGCAGGGCAGGCTCGCACCGAGCCGGCCCTGCCCCGTGTCCTCGGATCGTCGTACGCGGCTCAGGCCGGGGTGCCGGCGCTCGCACAGCCGGTCGAGCACCCGCCGGCGTCTACGCTGCCCGGTGCCGCCCGGTCCAGGACGAGCCGGAGCAGCGCGGGGGTCAACTCCACGGGCGGATCGATCGGCCGCGGCCGTCTCAGGGCGATCTGAAAGGCCCGAACCGAGCCGCCGTCTCTAATCACAATCGGACTCCCGGACAGCCCGATGAAGTCTGCGGGTACCGCCGGCCGGGCTAGCACGTCGGTCAGCCGCGCGCCAGGGTGGAAGCCCAGCGCCACCGCCCGATAGGTGCCGTCGGGCATCGGCGCGATCCGGGTGAGGCGGTTCGTCCGCAGCACGCTGTATCCGACGGGTGTGTCGGCGTCAGTTTCGGCGTCGGATCGGAACATGGCCAGCACCGCGCAACCGCCCTCTGCCGGGCCGCCGGTCACCGTGCCGACCGGGCCAGGGGCGGTGAGCCCGTTGTCGAGGTGGGTGACGAGATCGATGAGCCGGACTCTGCCGAACGAGGCGAGGGCCACCCGGAAGCGGCGCGGCGACATACCAGTGAGTTTGCTGAATTGACCGATGAAGGTGCCAAGGCTGGAATATCCCACCTCGATGCAGATCTCGGTTACGCTCAGGTCCGTTGTCAACAGCAGCCGCCGGGCCTCGGCCATTCTGAGTGCGGCCAGGAAACGGGCCGGAGTAGTGGACGTCAGGTAACGAAAAACGCGGTGGAAATGAAATGGGCTCAGTAGCGCGGCCTGGGCGATGTCGGATAGGCGCTGCGGCTCGGAGAGGTTCTCGGTCATGTACGCGACGGCGCGTGCGACCGAATCGATCCGGGCGCTGTCGGTTGGGCTGCCGAGGCAAGCTGTCACGGCGGTGCATGCGGCGATTTGAGTGCAGCCCATGCAATTTGCTCCCTGTTTTACCGACGAGACCGTGGCGATTGTCATGAATGTGCCTCCTCTTTTTCCGGGCAGGGCCTGGGCGATGGCGTGGTTGCTCGTTTCATCGCCTGCTCTGCGTCCGGACCTGGCCACCGGTCGCCTCATGGTTGAGGTCGGGGCGAGGGTCTCGAGGCTTGCCTGGCCGGAGCAAGCCATACGGATCGGTCGTCGCCTGACCGGGTGGGCTGAGTTGGATGTCAGTCAACACCGCGCCTAGCCCTCGTAATAGATGGAATCTTGCTAATGGCTACTGCTGTGCAAGCGAATCAGAAGGTGTCGAGGCATCGACTCCCGTGGTGGTCGTGAACCCGCGGGGTGGGGATGTTCGGCTGGGCCGGGTGCCTGCGCGCAAGCTTCATCGAGTTCCCGTCGACAGTTGATATTCGCAGGTCACGCCGCTCCTGTCGGTTGAAAGTCGGGTAACTCCCGAGGAGTGGGCCCGCTTTCGACCGGTGGCAGTCCGTGTCAATACTGGCGATAAGGACCAACATGCTGATAGTTCCCCCGAGGTGGTTTATTCGGGTATCGGCTTGGGTGCAACCGCGTGGTGCCCGACGACAGGAACCGGGGCGGGCGACGTCGCCCGCCCCGGTCGTGGGGAAATCCTGGTCAGTTCATCCAGTTGGTACGCGGGCAGAACTGCACGCCTTCGATGTCGGCGACACCGTCCTGGTCGGAGTCCACGTCACCGTCACGGGTCGAGTAGATGTCGAGCGAGTTCGCGTCGATGGCGCCGTCGCCGTTCCAGTCGACCAGCTTGCCCTTGAAGGTTCCGACGATGAAGGCATTGGCCAGCGGCCCGGTCGGGGTGTCCAACGTTCCCAGGATGCTGTTGCCGGGGAACAGGACATCCTCCAGCGAGCTGCCCCGCATCGTGTCGAAGTTGAGGTAGCCCCAGGTGTGCACTCGCCCGCGGACGTAGCGGATCGCCGGCTCGCCCTTGATCAGCATGTTCGGGTCCAGCGTCCATTCACCGGAGCGCTTGGCCGCGACCATCTCGTTGCGGTGACCCAGCGAGTCGTCGTCGGCCCGTCCGGAGAGGAAGACCGGACGCAGCCCTCGCGATTCGAAGTAGAAGCTGCCACGACCGGCGTTGGCGTGGTTGGTCAGGCCGCGGAACACGAAGTTCTCGGTGTGCGGCGAACCGTCCTCATGCAGGCCGTCGAGGGTCTTGCTGATGATCAGCTTCTGGTTCCGGGTGTCGACGTTCGGGCATGCGTGCGCCTGCCCGTAGCTGCGTGCCAGGCCCTGCGGCGAGAGAGTGATCTTGCCCCAGTTGCGGCCGCTTTCGTCCAACGCGACGTAGACGTCGCAGTGGATGTTCAGCAGGATGGTTTCGTCGAACGTCCGACTCGAGTCGTAGGTGAACGACCGGTTGTCGAACGACGGCAGGCCGGTGCGCAGTTCCGAACCGAACAGCCGGGCCCACTCGCCGACATCCGGGTCGTCGTCGTTGGCGTGCCGGTCCAGCACGCGCAGCGCATCGGTGCCGCCGATCTTCTCCAGGGCCCAGAGCGCGTTCCACCGGACCTGCCGGTCGGAGTCGTTGGCGACCGCCTCGGCGAGCAGGTCGACGGCACCGCTGAGCCGCCGGTCCATCGCCTGGTACAGCGACTGCTCCCGGATCATCGGGTCCCGGTGGTGCAGGGCCTCGTACTCGACCTGCTCGTCAGTGCGAGCGTCGAGCCGGACCGCGCCGCGCTCCAGCATGTCGCCGAACTCGCTGTTGAGTAGCGCGGGATCGCCCTCGAGGTAGTGCTCCCACTCCGGAGCGCTTCCAGCGCCGCCGGTGGTGGCGCTGACCGATTGAAGCGTCATTCTCACATCACCCTTTCTCTGGTGTGGCTGTCGTGGTGCCGGACCTATTCAGATGGCGGCGCGTTTCGGAAGCAGAAACTGATCGTTCGCTTACCGCCCTCGAGAACCGCGTCGAGCTGCGTGAGCGGTTCCGACTAAGTGGTTGACGTGACTTGTGCGCGCCGGTGGAGTCGAGGCACTCCGATGCGGGGAGGTCTCGCCGGTCGCTGCTTCGCCGACCGGTGCACCGGTTGCGCGCTGACACCAGATTTCGCCATCGCCGTGCTGGCCGTCCAGTACTGGACGGTGAGCTAGCAAGAACGCAGAAACAGCGGCGGTTCGAGGCGCCGGGATAGCTGTCTGGCGGTGGATCAGCCGAGAATTTGCCCATCTCTGTCGTGGCCGTATGGGAGATCGGCGACGCAACCCTAGCCTGATCCGCGACGACCTCGAGAACGGTCGTCACGACCAGGAGGAGGAACAATGCCGTTCTCGCTTGCCTTCATCAGCCAGGGCGCGCACCGTCGACCGCGTCGGCCGATCCGCCATCATCCGGCGGTCCGGGTGCTCACGATCTGCGGTCACCTGACGCGCATCGTCCTTCGGGCTGCGGTCGCACTCAGCGGGGCCGGTTTGCGGGGACGTCTAGCCGACCGGTACGCCTGGCAGCGGTTGGCCGGTGACCTGCTCGCCGACGCGGCCGAGCGACTCGGTCCGACGTACATCAAATTCGGTCAGATCCTCGCCACCCGGGTCGACGTCGTCCCACCCGCGGTGGCCGCGCGGCTTGGTCGGCTGTTCGACAAGGTCACACCGCCGTCGATCCGGCCGCCGATCACCGGGAGCGTCGGTGCCGCACTCGATGGCGGTGTCGGTGGTCTGCGGCGAGTAGCCGCAGGTAGCGTCGCGGTGGTCTACCGGGGCCGGCTCCGAACCGGAGAACAGGTCGCGGTGAAGGTGATCAGGCCCGGGATCGATGCCGTGATCGACACGGATCTCGCGCTGTTACGCGTGGCCGCCCGCGGCGTCAGCACGCTGCCCAGGTTTCGGCGCGCACCACTGGTGGAACTCGTCGACCAGCTCGGTGCCGCGATACGTCGGCAGCTCGACCTGTGCGCCGAGGCTGATGCGTTGCGCCGGCTCCGCCGAAACCTGGCGCATCTCGATGGGGTACGGGTGCCCAGCGTGTACCGCGAACTGTCGGACCGGACGGTGCTGGTGACCGAATACCTGTCGGACATCCGCCTCAGCCTCCCCGCCGCGCCTCCGCAGACGGCCCTGGTGACAGCCATGCGGGCAGCCTTCCAGATGGTCTTCGTTGACGGATTCGTGCACTGTGACCTGCACCCCGGCAACCTACATCTGGCAGCGCACCGGGTGACCGTGCTCGACGCCGGCTTCGTTCACGAGCTCACCCCGATCGCCCGGCGGGCCTTCGCGGAGTTCTTCCAGGCGATGGCGTCCGGCGCGGGTGACCGGTGCGCCGAAATTCTCCTGGCCACGGCCGACCGGGTCGAGCCCCCGGCAGACCTCGTCGGGTTCCGCTGCGACATCGCGGCGCTGGTGGTCGCGGCGGCTGGCCGGCCCGCAGGTGAATTCAACCTTGCGGATTTCGCATACCGGATGTTCGCCGCCCAACGCACGCGCGGCCTCTACGCAGATGTCCAGTTCGTCTATCCGATCTTGGCGCTTCTCGTTTTGGAAGGTCGGGTGCGCCAGCACGCGCCGGACGTCGATTTTCAGCGGGTGGCCATGCCCTACGTGCTGCGGGCGCTGGCTGACACCGTCTCGCTGCCGGGCTGGCGGCCGTCGCCGACCCGATAGCCAGCGAACCGCGGCGTTCGCAAAGTCGGAGAAGATCGGCGGCACCCGGTTCCAGACGATGGG
Source organism: Micromonospora sp. LOL_015 (assembly GCF_048060275.1). Lineage (NCBI taxonomy): Bacteria > Bacillati > Actinomycetota > Actinomycetes > Micromonosporales > Micromonosporaceae > Micromonospora > Micromonospora sp. LOL_015. The sequence goes on along the minus strand of NZ_JBHMIO010000032.1, from coordinate 1,151 downwards.
TACATCGCTACCAGATCGAACATCCTGGAGTCGTAACATGCCGTGCTCATGGCGATCACTGCGCCGCCGACTGCTGACCCTCACCCCGGACGGGACGGTGGCCGTCCGTCGTGGAACTGGCCTGGCTGACACCACTACCCGAAGCGTCTTCGAGATGGTGGACCGCACGGTACAGGCCGGCTTCGACGCGGCCCTGGACTCGACCAGCGTCGGCGAGCTGGAGGCCCGGTTGGACCGCACCGCGCGGGACTTCAAAAGCTTCGCGTACGAGGGGGCCGCGGCGGCGTACGCGATGCTCGACGCGGTGGCCCCGACCCGGACCCGTCGGGTGGGCCGACTGCTGACTGGACGCGGCGCGGCACATCGCTTCCTGATCTACTTCGGGGTCGGGCGGGCGATAGGCCGGCTGCCCCGGTTCCGGTGGCGGTCGGTGCTGCCCGCCGACCCGGTGCTGCACTGGCTGGCAGTCGATGGCCTCGGCTTTCACCGGGCGACCCTCGACCCGATCAGGCATGTTCGCCAGCAGTACCGGGCCGACGTGGCGGGATGGCCGCACGGAGACTTCCGGCACTACCTGGATCGCGCGCTTGACCAAGGCACCGGCCGGGCGATGTGGTTCGTGGAGGGTGCCGACGTCGATCGGGTGATCGCGACCGTCGGGCGGTTCCCGGCCGACCGTCACGACGATCTGGTCAGCGGCGTCGGTTACGCGGCGACCTACACCGGCGGGGTGAGTGAGCCGGCGCTGCGTCGGCTGTGGCAACTCAGCGGCGAGCATCGCTCCTTCCTGGCTCAGGGCGCGGCTTTCGCCGCGCTGGCTCGCGACCGGGCAGGGCTGGTCAACGCGCACACGCGGACGGCGGTGGCCGTGCTGTGCGGCACCAGCGTCGAACAGGCGGCCGACATCGCTGAACGATCGGAGACCGATCTGTCACCGGACGGTGCGCTGCCGAGTTACGAGGTCTGGCGACAGCGGATCGCTGACCGGTTCACCTCCCGCAGCCGTCGCTAGTACCCCGACGAGGAGGGTGCCGAGCACCGCCCCGGACAGGCCCCATAGCACGCTTCTCACCCGACGGTTCCTCCTCCGCGTACCCGGTGCGACCCGACGCCGCGACACGCCGAACACAGTATCTGGTGTTGCGTCTTCT
>NZ_JBHMIO010000031.1:0-70980 GCF_048060275.1 Micromonospora sp. LOL_015 | reverse complement strand
ATCTTTCGCATTTACGGATTACGTTGAGAAGCCCGGTAATAGTTTCGGGAAGTCCTCCTGGATGACGGTGGTCTACATCGACTGCTGTCTTCCCTGGATGTCATGGATCCGATTGATCGTCAACGCGAGCCAGATCCGTCGGTGGCATCGGCCACACCGTCGCTGAGTTGGAGCCGTCCAGCTGACATGAACGCACTTCACGCGCTACGGAGTCGCCATGCCTCGCCCGGAGCGTCCGATCGATCCCTCTGCCGGCCCCATCCAGGAGTTCGCTGCATAGCTGCGTCAGCTCCGTCAGGCGGCAGGCACTCCCAAATATCTGCAGATGGCTCGAACAAGTGGCCGGGAGCCGGTCGGCGCCAACGGTGGGGCACCCGACTCCGTTACTGCTTCCTTGACGTCGGCGATCTGCACGGGCCAGTGCTCGCCGGGGTAGACCTCCCCGGCTCCGGCGAGATCCCGCAGCAGATGGGCACAGCACAGTTGGTGCAGCAGGTGAGCGAACGGCCCGGCGTCGTAGTTCTGGTAGCGGTCGTGCACGATCACCGAACCGGCGGCCATGTCGGCGATGACCATCGCCTTGAACATATCCAGGTCCCGGCCACCGACCAGATAGTGGGTGACCCACCTCGTGCAGGCGACCAGCAGGTACCGCACCGCCTTCTTCCGACCCGCCGGCGCGGCGGCGGGCCCGACACGCAGCGGGGTCTCGTCGGCGCACACCACATAGGCGGCGGTCAGCAACGCCCGGATCCGCTTGTCCGCCTCGTCCAGCAGGACGGAGGCACGGGTCAGCATGCCGTGCACGAACCCGACCGACGGCGCGGTCCCGGTCAACGACTCCACCAGTTGCCGGCAGCGCCACGCCGGCACGTGATGCACCATCATCAGGTAGACACACCACGCCTGCGGGTTCGGGCCGTACCCGACCGGCCCGGACCTGGACCCCTCGGGCCGGGTCGCGGTGTGCACGATGCCGCACCGGCAGGCCACCGCGTGCTGGTCGTACTGGGTGACCCTCACCGCCACCAGGGGTATCTCGTGCTGCTGGTAACGGTCGACCACACCCAGATCCCGGCCGGCGGTCAGATCCGCGCCACACCCACACGAGCCCTCCGGAAACAGATCACGACGCTCGTCGGGCACCTCACGCCAGGTCAGGTTCACCCCGGGCGCACCCGGCTGCTTGCCCCGCGACCGCTTCGACCCACCACCGGACCGGGGCCGGGGCGGCGTGCGACCCGCGTCATCGTCGCGCGACGGCGGCAACGACGAGTTCGACGGTTCCGCGACAGTAGATGCTCCAACCGGGCCAGCCGGTCGGTCAACTCGGCGATCCGCGCGTCCTGCTCAGCGATCCGTTCAGCCTGCGCACGGGCCAGCACGATCAGCTCTTCACGAGACAGATCCTCCACCGCCGACACGCCAAGATCAAACCACATGGGACAGGCCGGGACCGAACCAGCCAGAGCCCGTCACTCAACCCGCTGTCGCCATCACCTGCCGAACATGGCCTGAATGTTTACACCCTGATCTCATGAGTGACGGAATTGACCGGAACCCTGGAGGAGTGACATCTGACCTCTGGTACGAGATCGTCCTGCACGACGGCCGTACCGGCTTCCTGTCGGAGGTGTACATCGCCCCCGAGTACCGCGGTGGGATGAATCTGCCGGAGTGCCCGCACCAATGACAGACCCGCCGCAGCCGCCCGAGCCGTGGCCGCCTCCAGCGCTAATCGCCATGCTGGTGGCCGCATGATCGCCTGGCCGTTACTACCTAGATCTGCCCGATCAGCCGGCTCCGGCCGGGGCGGACTCGTACGCGCAGCCGCTGGCCGGGTGCGCGGCCAGCGCGATCACCTCGTCCAGGCGGGAGCGGGCCGCCGTCAACTCAGCGATCCGCGCGTCGATCCGGTCGCGCTCGGCGGTCAGCAGGGCGCGTGACTCGGACGTGTTGACCTTGGCGTCCACACAGGGCATCAGGTCGGCGATGGTCCGGCTGGACAGGTTCGCCGCGTACAGCCGCTGGATCAGCCGGACCCGCTCGACGGCCGAGTCCGGGTAGCGGCGCTGACCGGCCGGGCTGCGCTGCGCGACCAGCAGACCCTGCTCCTCGTAGTAGCGCAGCGCCCGGGTGCTCACCCCGGCGCGGCCAGCCAGCTCACCGATCCGCACAGTGACCCCCATCACAGGCATTTGCCTTTGACGTCAACGTCAAGCTCTAGGGTAGCCAGCATGCATATTTCCGGAGCAACCGCCCTGGTCACCGGGGCCAATCGTGGTATCGGCCGGCACTTCGCCGCCCAGCTGGTCGAGCGCGGTGCCGCCACGGTCTACGCCACCGCCCGCCGCCCCGAGTCCGTCGACCTGCCCGGCGTACGGGTCCTGCGGCTGGACGTCACCGACCCGGACTCGGTCGCCGCCGCTGCGGCGGCTACCGGTGACGTCACCCTGCTGGTCAACAACGCCGGGGTCACCACCGGCGCCGATCTGGTCGGCGGTGACCTCGATCTGATCCGCCGGGAGATGGACACCCACTTCTGGGGAACGTTGCACATGATCCGAGCCTTCGCGCCACAGCTGGCCGGCGGCGCGATCCTCAACGTTCTGTCGGCGCTGTCCTGGAGCGCCTATCCGGGTGCCGGCGGCTACGCGGCGGCGAAGGCCGCCGAGTGGAACCTCACCAACGCCGTACGGCTGGAGCTGGCCGCACAGCACACCCAGGTCACCGGCCTGCTGATGGGCGCCGTCGACACCGACATGATGGCCTCCTACGACGTACCGAAAAGCGACCCGGCGGTGATCGTCAAGGCCGCCCTGGACGGTCTCGAAGCGGGTGAGTGGGAGGTGCTCGCCGACGAGACGGCCCGTGCGGTCAAGGCATCCTTCGCCGCAGACCGCTCCGGCGGTCAGAAAACCTGACCAGAGCGTACGGCGAATGGACGCCGATGCTGCGGATGCTCCGCGGATCGGTCTGATGGCGCAGGCGCATGTCGATGCATCTGCGCCATCAGGACGGCGGAGTCGCTTGCCCTGTCAGAGGGGCACGGTCGGGGTGACGGTCGACGGTGTGAAGGTGTGCGGGCGGCCGCAGTAGTCCGGGATCGGGGTGATGTCGAGCAGTGACACCCGGCAGACCTGGATGACGACGCGGTCGATCCCTCGGACGGCGGCGTTCGCACCGAGGACGAACTCGATCTCGGTGCGAACCCGTTGTTCACCCGGCGGGCGGTCTCGTTGACGACCCACTCGCCGGCGTACGCGGTATAGCTGGCGATGGTGTAGCGGCTGTCGTCGCGGCAGACGGCTCCCGGGTCGTTCGGGAACGGACGGTCGGCGAGCACCCCGGTCACCCGTACCGCGCTGGTCGGCGGGGCGGAGCGCCACTCCAGGTGACCCTGGGTGTAGCCGTAGGTGCAGTTGTCCCCGGACGGGACGGAGAACCGCTGCAGGATCGACGGGCTGGCGGTGGCTCCGCTGGCCGCGAGGGCAGCGGCGGCGATCGCGGCGGCGAGGACGGTCGCCGCACGCAGGACTGCGCGCTTCATCTGCTTCCTTTCTGCTGTCTCGGATGCTTCGTGGACGGTCATTGGCACCTGGTGCGGGTGCGGCGACGAATACATCGAAGATCACCAATGTAACGCTGTGAAGTCAGCTGTTGGCCGGTGGGTGTTGTGCGTGAAGGAGTCGCCTGCTGGGTACCGGCTCGGGCAGTGGCATCGACCCGACGAGTCCACCCCCCGAAGGAGACACGGCATGAGCCAGGTCACCGAGGCCGCGCCGCAGCGGTCGACCGGCGTACCCGAAGCACCGACCGGCTGGCGCCGCTTCCGCTACATCGGCCCCGGCGTGCTGTGGGCGCTCGCCGCCCTCGCCACCGGTGAACTGCTGTTCACCCCCCGGGTCGGAGCCCAGTACGGCTACAGTCTGATGTGGGCGCTCGTCGCCGTACTCGTCCTCAAGCTCTTCGTCACCCGGGAAATCGGCCGCTACAGCGTCGTCACCGGCCGCCGGCTGCTCACCGGCCTGGCCGACCTGCCGGGGCCGCGTCGCTGGGCCATCTGGGTGATCCTGGTGCCGCAGCTGGTCGTCGGGATCGCCGCGATCGCCGGTATCGCCAGCGCCGCCGGCAGCGCACTCGCGCTCGCCGTACCCGGTCCGATCCAGGTCTGGACCGGCGCGGTCATCGCCGCCGCCGCCGGGCTGGTGCTGGTCGGTCACTACACCGGCGTCGAATGGGTGTCCCGGGTCCTCGGCATCGCGCTCGCCCTCGGCGCCGTCGTCGCCGCGATCCAGGTCGGGCCGGACCTGACCGAGGCCGCCGCCGGGTTCGTCCCGGTGCCGCCGGACGACCTGCAGGTCGCCGAGATCCTGCCCTGGCTCGGCTTCCTGTCCAACGGCGCGGCCGGACTCATGTGGTACTCCTACTGGATCACCGCCAAGGGCATCGGCCACGCCGGGGTGCCGGCGGCCGACCGCCGCGACCCACGGGACCTCGACAGCCACCAGATCGACCGGGTACGCGGCTGGCTGCGGACGATGACCCTCGACTCGACGTTCGCGGTGGTAGGCGTCGCGCTGATCACCGTCGCGTTCCTGGTCCTCGGCGCCGAGCTGCTGCGGCCGGAAGGCATTGTGCCCGCCGAAGCCGACGTCGCCCGCGACCTGACCCGCCTGTTCAGCGAGGTGTTCGGCAGCGTCGGCTTCTGGCTGATGGTCGTCGGACTGGTCTCGGCGTTCTGGACCGCCACCCTCACCAACATCGACGGGTGGCAGCGGCTCTACACCGACGGCGTACGGCGTGTGCTGCCGGAACGGCTCGCCGAGCACAGCCTCGCCCGCCCGACGGTGATCAGCCGGACCGCCATCGTGGTGTGGCTGGCGACCCTGCCGTACGCCGTGTTTCTGATCTTCGGCAATCCGGTCGCCCTGCTGACCCTCGCCGGGTCGATCGAGGCCGTGCACATCCCGCTGGTCGCCGGACTCGTGCTGTGGCTCAACCGGCGGACCATGCCACGCGCGTTGCGCGCCGGGTGGGCCGCGACCGCACTGGTGGTCGCCGCCGTGGTCTTCTTCACCTGGTTCGCGCTCTACTACCTGTGGCAGCAGTTCGCCGGCTGACCGGAAGCGGCCGGCCGAAGGGCAGGCCGGTTGCGGTCGGTGGCTGGATCCGCCACCATGGTGGACATGATCACTTCCTACCGGAAGGGCGGAACCGCCCTCGCGCGGTGACCGCGCCCACGCGGCGTGACGCCGCCCGCTCCACCTCCCCAGCACCATCTTCCGATCGGGCCGTCGCCTACTGGCGGCTAACCGAACCCGTCCGGCGCGAATGGCTCGACCACGGGCTCGACACCGCGCCCGCCGACCGGGCCACCACAGAGGACATCCTGTCCCGCATCTATGCCCGGCACTGCCGCAGCCGACCCCGGTTCCGTTGGGTCGACTCACCCCGTCAGGCACTGCCGCTGCTGACCGGTCTGCCCGCCCACGACCTGCTCCAGCAGTGGATCAGAGCTCGACAGCCGGCCGGGAAACCCCCACTGGCCAGCGACATCGCCGCCGGGCTGTCCCGGCTGCGCAGCGCCCTGGACGCGGGTGCCGACCATCCCGACCTGACCCCAGCACAGGCCGGCCGGAAGAAGGCCGCCGGCAAGAAGGCCGCCGGCAAGAAACCGGACGGTGCCGGACCGAAATGGCCGGTGCTGCCACCGACCGAGGCGCTCGCGGCCGGTGTACCGCTGCGGGTCGTCCTACAGCAAGGGGTCCGCGACGCGCTGCGGACCAGCCTGGTCGACGGCTTCTCCCTACCGGTCCGCGCGGCACTCGCGGCCGTCGGGCGACAGCCGGTGCCGACCGCCTGGTACGGCCAGCAGGACGCGCACTGGGTGGCGTACTACGACGTGCTGCGCCGGCTCGGGCTGGCCCGGTACCGGCGGGCCGACGAGACTCAGCTCGACGAGTGGGCGGCGCTGGCCCGCTCCGCCGGCTGGTGGTGGCCGGGGGAGCGGACCTGCGTACTGGTCGAACGCCCGGCGGTGATCCGGACCGGGCTGGTGCCGGGCAGCTGCCACGGGCAGCGCCGACCCGCGCGGGACGGCGACGGTCTGATCGGGTACCGGGACGGCTGGCGACCAATCGGTTAGCAGTCGTGGCCGGTCAGCGGCTCGCAACCAACCATGTCGGGGCTTGCGGTACCGGGTGGTGGCGACCCGGCGCTGAAGCGCCTACCTCGCCCCGACCTGGTCCGGTGCCGGCTAACGGTAGAACGGGTAGCCCGGGTACACGTACCCGACGCCCCAAAATGGAGGGTATCCGTAGTAGCCGTACAGCTCCTCGTAGTACTTGTCCTGTGACACGAGCTCCGGATCGTAGTGCGGGGCGCCGGCCACCCGCTCACTCGACTCGTTGATGTGCACCACGTCGTCGGTGATCCGGACGATCGCGTCGACCGGGACGAACGACGGGGTGGCCCCGAAACCGAGGATGCCGCCATGCTCGACCCGCAGCAGCCGGACCTTGTGCTCGGACTCGTCGATCAGCAGGTCGTCGACCTTGCCGATGCCCTTGCCAACCGCGTCGCACACCTTCCGGCCACGAATGTCCTCGGCCGGATCGGCCACCATCTCGTGGGCGTCGCTCATCCTGACCAGCTTCGACAACCCCTCGGTCATGATGCCCCCTTCGCTCGCCGGTCGCCTCACCCTTTCCGGGTTACCACTTCGACCGGCCGGCAAACCCGCTCGACGGCGGTGGTCACAGCACCAGGGGGCTCGGATCGGCGTCCATGGTGTGTAGGAGATGGGCGGCCTCGTGTGCGCCGGGGCAGGAAGCGGCGGAGAACGCCCGGGCCAGCGCGATCATCTCGGCGGCGGGTAGCAGGGTGCCCTCCCGGTTGCGCAGCGGCAGCCGGACGGTGCCGTCCGGGCCGCTGACGGTGAGCACCGGAGTGCCGGGGGCGCCGCCGGTTTTCGATTTCCTGCCGCTGTTCGGGCCCGTGCCGCTGTCCAGGCCCGCATCGGTGGTCGCGGGGGAGCCGGGCGAGATCGTCACGGTCTCGGCCGTACGCAGGTCGACGGTGCGGGTCGCGAGTCCGCGTACGGTGAGCTGGGTGCCGGACAGCGACGCCCCGGTCCGGGCGACCCGGGCGATCGGCAGGCCGATACCGGCCGACGCAGCGAGGGCGAGCCCGGTGCCGAGCAGCATCGGCAGGGTCGGCTCGTCTCCGCCGCCCGAGACCACCAGTCCGAGCAGGCTGCCGAGGCAGCACCCGGCGGTGACCAGCCCGACGCCCAGTACCGACAACACCGCGAGCCGGGTCGGCCGGCTGGTTGGGTATCCGATGGACAGTTCAAGTCTGCCGTGCCCGTGATCCATGGCGGAGATCGTGCCACTGTCGATCAAGGCCGGCGACGGCGGTGCTGGCACCCGGTCGCGACGGCGGTGGCGGTGGCGGTGGCCGACGGAACGGTGATGGGGAGGGATCCCGCCGGCCACCGGGATCACCCGCGCGAGGCGTGGGCGTACCAGCGTATCTGACATCCGCCAGTGCGGGATCGGCCGGTGCGTGCACCGTCCTCGTTGGTCGGTGTCGTGGAGCTAGCCGATCGGGGGCGCCGTCACCGGAATCCGGACGATATCCGGAGCATCTACGAAGGCGAACCCGCAGCTGTCTCGGGTTTTCAAACTTGCAGTGCGGTTTCACTGGCGCGTTGAGCATTGCACCGCTGTGGGTGCCCTGGCAGACTCGATCTGCGTCCGCCGATGGCGGTCAATCGATGGTGTCCCAGGGTGAGGAGTCCGCGATGGCGAGAAGCCGTGGCACGCACTGGGAGATTGCCGACGGCGTCGAGCTGAATAATGCTCGGGTCGCTGCTCCCAAAACGTCGTCGGGTGGCTATCCGTCACCCCTGGCCGGCCTGCTCTTCTGTGCAACTTGCGAACGGCAAATGATTCCGATGGCCAGGCTCAACGGCTGGGTGTACGGCGCTCCGTGCGGCTGCCGGCTGAGCCCAGTGGACGCGCTCACCGTCGAACGTCTCGTGTTCAACGCCGTGGCGGCTTATCATCCGGATCTGTTGGCCGGCACGGCCGTCGGGGATCTTTCCTCGGCGCTCCGGGAGGTGCTGTCCGAGGTCCGGATCGGTGGTGCCGCCGACGAGTTGGAATTCATCTGGTCCACGTGACCAATGTCCGCCAAGTGCTCTCCCCGACCTGGATCTTCACGTTAGGAAAAACGTTGTCTGGATCGCCTGCGGTGCTCCGGATGGCGACGCATGCCCCCAGTGGCGCGTCCGATGATTCCGGCTGGATTGATACATATGACCTACAATGCTGAGAACGTGGAAGTTCCGGAGTTGCCGCCGGGTACGGTGCTCCGCTTCGCCGTCTCCGAATGGCGGTACGGGCGAGGTCCCGTGCCCGGCGAGCCCTTCGATCTGCTGATCACCTGCGTGCGGATCAGCTCGGCCCGCAGCTACGGCGGGCAGTGGGTGTGGGCCGACGGCCACCACGTCGACTGTCGACCCGACCATCCACCTTGCCAACAGGCGCTGGTCAGCGTCGCCGCGGTGCGGCGGGCCGCCGTCGGTGGACGGGCCAGCGTCCAGCCGCCGCCCCCCGAGCAGGTGGTGGTAGACGGTGCCGCTGCTCGCCGATGAGTTTTTTCTGCTCGCCCATCACGACGTCACCGGGCGCGCCCGGCTGCACCCCCGGGCGGTCGGGCTCGGTCTGGCCAGCGCGGTCCTTGCCGAGCTGGTCACCGCGCAGGCCGTCGTCGTCGACGCCGGTCACGTCTGGGTGGTTGATCCGGCGGCGCCGGCCGACGCGCTCGGTCGTTCCGCGCTGCGGCTGCTGCTCGACGAGCCGGAGCACACCAGCGTACGGGTCTGGCTGACCGTACTGTCGGAGCGTGCCCCGGACCACGTCGCCCAGCGGCTGACCGCCGCCGGTGTTGTCCGACCCGAGCAGGTCCGCCGGCTGATGCGCACCCGGACGATCTACGTGCCGGTCGACATCAACCTCGCGGCTTGGCCGTGGGCGCGGTTGTCGCTGCGGCTGCGCCGGATGGAACCGCTCGACGAGCCTGACCTGTTCCTTGCCGGGCTGGCCGTGGCGACCGGGCTGGACACCTACCTGCTCGACGGTGCCGAACCCGAGGTGGCCCGTCACCTCGACGTCCTGCCGCGGGCGCTGCGGCCGGCGCTGTGCGACCTGTTGGGCCAGACCGGCGCGGCGGTCGGCAACGCGGTGCTGAGCGGTCGTACCTGAGCCGGCCCGCCCAGCCAGGGCCGGCTCGACCTGTCACCGCACGATCCCCTACCGGGCAAATCCCAGCTGTCTCATCCCACCCACACTTTCACCCTCTTGGAGCGTGCCGATGAACGCGACCACACCCGCGATGACCGTCCGGGCAGCCACCCACGATGACATCCCTCAGGCGGCGACGCTGCTCACCGAGGCGTTTCTGATCGCACCGGTCTCCCAATGGCTGGTGGGGGACATCGATGCCCGGGTCACCACCTTCCGGTCGCTGTTCACCATCGAACTCGAGCACGCCATCGACACCGGTGCCGACGTGTACGTGGCGGGACCGTTCACCGGGGTGGCGATCTGGTACCAGCGCGAGCAGCCGGAGTCGACCAACCACATCACCGTCCACCAGCGTCGACTGATGCTCGCCGCCGGTATCTGGCAGCACCGCGTCGCCGCCCTGCACGGCGTCCTAAGCGGACGTCAGCCGGATCGGCCGCACCGGTATCTCGCGTACCTCGGCGTCACACCCTGGCTGCAGGGCCGAGGCGTGGGCACCGCCCTGCTGACCCACCAGCACCGGCTGCTCGACGCATCGGCCACCCCGGCGTACCTGGAGGCCACCACGCCGCGCAACCGTGGCCTCTACCTTCGGCACGGGTACGTCGCCGACGAACCGGTCCAGCTGCCGGACGGCCCGCCGATCTGGCCGATGTGGCGCGCGCCGGCTCAGGGCGACCGGGTGTCCGGCAGCGACGGTGACCAGGGTCAAGACCGTTGACATTGGCCTGTGTGACCATTGGTCTTCACGAGATCATCGGATCCGCCGGGAACCAGCGGGCGTCGGCAGCCGACCAATGCGTAGAATCCGTCGAGCGGCACCCTCGGCGGCCCGATGATCGAGAGGTTACCGTCAATGCACCCCACCCTTCGTCGCGTTGCCGGTGCCGGTGCCGGCGCCGCCATCGCCGGCGCCGCCGTCCTGCTCGCCAGCTCCCCGGCGGCGGCGCATGTCACCGTCACCCCCACCGTCACCACCGCCGATTCCTACACCGTGCTGACGGTGTCGGTGCCGCACGGCTGCGACGGCTCGGCCACCACCAAGGTGGCGATCCAGATCCCCGACCTGATCAACTCGGTGACACCCACCATCAACCAGGGCTGGACGGTCGAGAAGGTGATGGCCACGCTCGACCCGCCGGTCACCGACAGCCACGGCAACGAGCTCACCGAGCGAGTCGCGGAGATCGTCTACACCGCCAAGACCCCACTGCCCGAAGGCCACCGCGACGTGTTCGAGCTGTCCCTGCGATTGCCCGACGCGGCCGGTGAGACCCTGATCTTCCCCGCCATCCAGACCTGCGAGCAGGGCGAGACCGCCTGGGCCCAGGTGCCGGCGGACGGCCAGGACAGCCACGAGTTGGACTACCCGGCACCGTCGTTCGTCATCACCGCCGACGATGCCGACGGCAATGCCGCCGGTGACGAGCCCGCCGATGACGCCGAGCCGACCGACCTCACCACCGCCGGTTCCACCACCAGCGACGGCGGCTCCGTCGTCGGTTGGATCGGCCTGATCCTCGGCCTGCTCGGCTTGACCGCCGGCGGCCTGGCGCTGCAGCGCACCCGGAAGACCACATAGGCGTGCGGTCGCCGCGCCGGGTACGGCGAGCAGCGCGGCTCGCCGTACCCGGACTGTTGTTCGGAAGCCTGGTCGGTCTGCTGCTCGCGCTCGCCGGCGCCGGTCCGGCCGCCGCGCACGCCACGCTGCTGGCCAACGATCCGGCGGACGGCGCGCTGCTCGCTGAGGCACCGCCGTCGGTCACCCTGACCTTCGACGAGCCGGTCCAGGTCCGCACCGAGGGCGTGCAGGTCCTCGACGCCGCCGGATCCATTGTCGACGCCACCGCCAGGTCGGTGGACAGCACCGTGGTCGTCGACCTGCCGACTGGCCTGGCCGACGGCACGTACGTGGTCAGCTGGCGGGTGATCTCCGCGGACAGCCACCCGGTTGCCGGCGGGTTCAGCTTCGCGATCGGCGCGCCCACCGCCGGCAGCGTCGCGATCCCGGTCACCGAGCCGGACCTCGCCCTGCGGGTGCTCCGTCCGGTCACCGAGGCGTTGCTGTATGTCGGCGTGCTCGGCGGCACCGGGCTGGCCGTGTTCGGCCTGTCGTTCCTGCCGATCCCGGCGCGTCGACGACAGTTGCCCACGGTGGTCGGGCTCGGGGTCGTCGCACTCGCCGCGGTGGCGGTGATGCCGCCGGTCACCACCGCCTGGCAGGACGCGGCCGACGTCGCCGCGTTGGCCGGCCCGGCAACCTGGCGGACCGGCTACCTGTCCGACCTCGGCCTGGCCGCCGCGCTCACCGCCGTCGGGGTGCTCGCGGTCCTGGTCGGAGCCCGGCTGGCGAGCGGCGGCGCTGGGGCGGCCCGCCGCCCGGCCGGTGTGGCGGTATTCGCCGGGGCCGGGTTGGCTCTCGGCGCGTTGGCGCTGGTCGGACACACCCGCAGCTTCGGCCCGGTCTGGCTGACCCTGGGCAGCGACCTGCTGCACCTGGTCACCGCCGCAGTGTGGCTCGGCGGCATCCTCGGTCTGGTGCACCTGTTGTCCCGCCGGTTCGACACCACGTCGGCCGTGCAGCGGGCCGGCGTCGTGGCCGCGTTCTCCCAGACCGCCGCGTTCCTGGTCGCCCTGCTGGCGGTGGCCGGAGTCCTGCTCGGCTGGCGGATCGTCGGCTCCTGGTCGGCGCTGTTCGGCACTACGTACGGCCTGGTGCTGCTCGGCAAGGTCGCGGCGGTGGGGGTGCTCGTCGGCATCGCCGGCTGGAACCGGTACCGGCTGGTGCCGCGTACCCGCCGACCTGACGCCGAGGCCGCCGCGATGCGTTCGCTGCGCCGCACCGTCCGGGCGGAGGCGGTGCTGCTGGTCGGGGTGCTCGCCGTCACCGGTGTGCTGGTCACCCGGGACCCGACGGACCGGGCCTCCGACACCACCGCCACCGGCTCGGCCGACGGCCGTACCAGCGTCCTCGAGCAGGCTGTCGTCGCGGACTCCGCGCTCGGCGACGGCCGGGTGCAGATCCGGATCACCCCGGGTGCCACCGGAATCAACGCGCTGGAGCTGGCGCTGTTCGACGCCGCCGGGCAGCCGCTGGAGCCGGTCGCGCCGCCGACGGTGACCGTGACGCTGCCCGAGGTCGGGGTCGGGCCGCTGGACCGCCGACTCGCCCAGACAGGCCCGGGACGCTACGAGGCGGTCGCCGACTTCCCGTTGCCCGGCAGCTGGGAGGTCACCGTCAACGCGCGTACCTCCCGGTTCGACAGCCCGATCGCGACCATCCCGGTGAAGATCCGATGAGCCTGGTGGAGATCCGATGAACAGGTTCCGACCACAACTGGCAGCGGCGTCGCTACCGGCGGTGGGCCGTGCCGCAGCACTGCTCGGCGCGGCACTGCTGGGGCTGCTCGGCGCGGTGCTGCCGGGGCTGGCACCGGCGGCGCTGGTGACGCTTTGGTCGGCGGCGCCGGCGGCGGCCCACACCCAGCTGGCCGGCGCGGCCCCGAACGGTGCCGGTGCCACCACATTGACCTTCACTTTCGACCACGGCTGCGACAACGCGGACACCGACGAGCTGGTGGTCGAAATGCCGGCCGGGGCGATCGCCGGTTCGACGACCGGACAGCCGCCCGGGTGGGCTGCCGAGGTCACCCCCGGCCGGGTCAGCTGGACCGGGCCGGCGATCAGCGCCGAGCAGATCGCCGCCGGGGTCGCCGAGTTCTCGGTGCTGGTCCGGTTGACCGGGACGGTCGGGCAGACCTTCTGGTTCCCGGCGGTGCAGCGGTGCGTCGACGGCGACAGCTACGAGTGGTCGGACACCGGGCCGGGTGCTGAGCGGCCCGCCCCGTCGCTGATCGCGACCAACGCGGTGCTCGCGCCGGCACCACCGGCGGCTCCGGCCGATCAGCCGGCCGGCGGTGGCGGTGCCAGTGTGGCGCAGGCGTTGACCGCCGTAGGGCTGCTGGTGGTCGGTGCCGGTCTGGTCGGCTACCGACTGACCGGACGGTGACGGCGGAGCCTCATCGTGGCCAGTGGCCCCGGTTGATCGGCACCCGGTGCAGCGTGCGGCAGGGAAGCTCGGCGCCACATCGGCAGGTCCGCCGCCACCGGCGCCACGACCACTGTGGTCGGTGTCGGCGGGCCAGTGTCGCCGCGACGGCGACGAGGTACTCGTCGTACGAGACCATGTCCCTCCCTCCACGACAGCCATTCACGACGGTGCGAGCGCAACAGGGGACCGCCGAGCGGAGCCACGGGTGCGACCCGAAAGCCGGGGTGCGACACCGGGGGCTCTCCACTGACACCCGGCACCGCACCCCGTACTCATGACGGTACGAGACCGCAAGCCGATTCTGCGTAACGAGTGGTTACGTCGAATGATCCTCTGGCGATAGTGGATCTATTCCCATCCGTACCGCGAGTTGCCGCAGCTCGTCGGAGCCGCTACGGGGCGACGAGTCCCGCACGATGTGCGCGATGATCTCCCGTACGGTGGCCCGGCTGCGGGTCTCGTGCGGGGCGATCGCCTCGGCCCGCAGGAACGCCCGTGCCGCCTCTTCGTTGCGCTTGGCGGCGTGGAACCCGCGCCCGGCGTCCATGTGCAACCTGGCCCGGCGCTGCGGGGTCCGCAGCGCGCTCTGGTCCACTTTGCGGGCGAGTTCCGGGGCGCGACCCGGCTCGCCGTTCTCCAGCACCACCCCGACCCGCCACACCGCGACGTTCGCCGAGGTGAACTCCATCCGCCAAGGATCACCTGCGGTACGCCGGGCGACGTCGGCGGCCTCGGCGACGTGGGTTTCGGCGACGTCGTGCTGACTGAGGCTGGCGGCAGACAGCGCGGCGTGCAGGTGCAGCATGCCGTACCAGGCGCGGCCTTCGTCCGTACCGGTGTGAAGTTGCATTCGTTCGGCGGCGTCGCAGGCCAACGTCCAGGATCGCTTCCGCAGCCCGGTGGCCAGGACCGCCTGGGCCAGCGCGTAGTCGGCGGCGGCGACGCAGGCCGGGTCGTCGGCGAGCTGCGCCGCCCGGACGGCGCGCTCGGCGAGCCGCATCGCCAGGTCGACGTGGCCCTGTGGTTTGAGCGCCAGCGAACCGGTGACCAGGGCCTGCACCGCGATCCGCAGGGCGACTGGGTCTTCGTCGGCGTTGGCTGTGGAGCGGATCTCGGCGATCAACCTGGGCAGCAGGATGCCGAGGGTCGGGTTGTCGCAGGCCATCCGGGCCCGCATCGCCCGGTCGGTCTCGGCGGCGAGCAGCGCCGCCGGGCGGGCGGCGGCCGGCTCGTCGTCGTCCATCGCCTTGCGGATCGCCGGTACGGCGGCGTAGAGCGCCAAGTCGTTGCGGGAGCGGGGCAGGTACGGCTGCGCAGTGAGGTCCATTGTAGAGACCCCGAGCGCGGTAGCGAGCGCGATGAGCATGGACCTCTTGGTCACCGCGCGCTTGCCGTTCTCGATCATGGAAACGTACTCGCGGCTTACCCCGATCTCGGCGGCAAGCTGTTGCTGCGTCATGCCGGCGATGTCACGCCACCGCGCGACCCGCAGGCCGATGTAATCTTCCGGCATGGGAGACCTCCCATGCCGACGGTACGGTCGAAACGGCGCGACGTCGACCAATGTAACTGCTTGTTACGCCTGTCCCGCCTATTGGTGAACCGGGTGCTCGGCCGATCGGTCCTGCCACTGTCGGATCAGCGCCGCTCTGCCCGGAGTCGTGTCAGCCGTTCGCCAACACCGCGTTGGCCTGTGCGACGAACTCCTCGGCGGCCTGCCGGGGGGTCGTCGCGCCGCTCTGTACACTCTCTGCCGCTGTGACCAGCAGCGTCCGGACCGTGGTGTGGCCGGGTGGCGGGGGCACCGGTGCCGGACCGAACAGGTCGGACATCTGCTGCTCGAACGCGACCGATGCCTGCATCTTCTCGTCGGCGAGCGTTGCCTGTACCGTCTCGCGGACCTCCAGGTTGGAGCTGAGGCCGCGCTCGGTGCCGAGGATCCGGCCGGCCTGCGGGTCGTTGACCAGAAAATCGATCAGGCCAACCACCTCCTGCTGGTGCCGGGTGCCCCGGAATCCCGCCCAATACATCGACGCCCGAGCCCACTGGCCCTGCGGGTCGCCGGGGTAGGAGACCACACCGAGGTCGGCGGTGGTGTGCTTCTGCAGCTCCGCCAGCTGGTTGGACCACATGAACGAAGTCGCCGCGTCGCCGGTGACGACGAGTTGCTGGGTGGCGTTGCCGTTGTTCGCCGCCCTGATCAGCTCGACGCTCGGGGTGGCGTCTGCGTCGCGGGCCTGTTGCCATAGCTGGAACCAGGCTTCCAAGTCGTCGACTTTGAAGCCCAGTTGCCGGCCCCGGTACAGCTCGAGTTCGTTGCTGCGTAGCCAGAGCCACAGCGCCTTGTAGTCAGCCGACGGGTCCATCGTGCCGGCCACCTCGCCGTCGGTGAGCGCGGTAATCTGGCTGGCCCAGTCGATCAGCTCCGGGTAGGTCATCCCGATCGTCGGTTCGTCGACACCGAGTTCGGCCAGCAGAGTCTTGTCGTACACCATCGCCGGGGTGTTCGCGGCGGCGGCGACCGCCACGGTCCGCCCGCCGACCTGTCCGTACTGGACCAGGCTGTTGGGGAAGCCGGAAAGGTCGAGCTCACCGCTGTCGACGTAGGGGGTGAGGTCGAGCACGACGTCACGTTCGGCGTACTCGGTCAGGTAGTTGTCGTCGATCTGGAACAGGTCCGGCGTGTTGCCTGCGGCGGCCTGGGTGGCCAGCTTGTCGTAGTAGCCGCTGTAGCCCTGCCAGGTGACCCTGAAGGTGATCCCCGGATTGCGGGCGGCGTAGACGTCGAGCGCCTGCTGGGTCAGCTCGGCCCGGCGCTCCGCGCCCCACCAGAAGATGGAGAGTTCGACCGGCCCGTCCTCGGTCGGCTCGCCGGTGTCGTCGGTGGCGCAGGCGCCGAGTCCGATGGCGACCGCCAATAGGGCAGTGAGTGTTCGGGCAACAGCTCCGCGTGTCGATGCGGCGGATGATGACACGGGTTTCTCCTGATCAGGGCTGGGCTGGCCGGTCTGCGGCCCGATCATTTACACAAGCGACCCGGTCGGGTGTCAACGGGCCGTCCGGCTGTTCGTGACGCCTCCTTCATCGATGATTGACGGCGTGCGGGCTGACCGCGTAGCGTTCGTCTCACTGGAAAGCGTTTTCCTGAGACCTTTCAGGGCCAGTACGCGTCGCTTCGTCGGCCCGGGAAACGCCGACGAACCGGCGGCCGGCCAGGATCGAGCCCCCAACCTGGCCAGCCCGTCCGCCCACCAGCCCAGGGCGGACGGGCACCCGTCTTCGCCGGCCGCCGTCGTGATGTACTTGCCGGCGTGGAGTTGCTGCACTCGGGCAAGGTCAGGGACGTGTACGCCGACGGCGACGACCTGATCCTGGTCGCCTCCGACCGGATCAGCGTCTACGACGTGGTGCTGCCCACGCCGATCCCGGACAAGGGCAAACTGCTCACCGCGCTGTCGCTGTGGTGGTTCGAGCAGCTCGCCGACCTGGTGCCGCACCACGTCGTCTCCGCCACCGACGTGCCAGCCGAGTTCGCCGGCCGGGCCATCCGCTGCCGCCGCCTCGACATGGTTCCAGTGGAGTGCATCGCCCGCGGCTACCTCACCGGCCTGGGCTTGAAGGAGTACGAGAAGTCGGGCTCGGTCTCCGGCGTCGCACTGCCCGCCGGTCTGGTCGAAGCATCCAAGCTGCCCGAGCCGATCTTCACCCCGACCACCAAGGCGGCCGTCGGGGAGCACGACGAGTTCATCACGTACGCCGATGTCGTCGCGCAGGTCGGCGCGGAGCCCGCCGAGCGGCTGCGGCAGATTACCCTCGACGTCTACCGGCGCGGCGCGGCGC
This sequence comes from Micromonospora sp. LOL_015, assembly GCF_048060275.1. Taxonomy (NCBI): domain Bacteria; kingdom Bacillati; phylum Actinomycetota; class Actinomycetes; order Micromonosporales; family Micromonosporaceae; genus Micromonospora; species Micromonospora sp. LOL_015. Next base: position 53,775 of record NZ_JBHMIO010000031.1, on the reverse strand, counting down.
TCGCCGAGGAACGTGGCCTGATCGTCGCCGACACCAAGATCGAGCTCGGTTGGGCACCCGACGGCACCCTGGTCCTCGCTGACGAGGTGCTGACCAGCGACTCGTCCCGGTTCTGGCCGGCCGACGCGTACCAGCCGGGCCGCCCCCAGTTCTCCTTCGACAAGCAGTACGTGCGGGACTGGGCCGCGAGCACCGGCTGGGACAAGCGCCCGCCGGCCCCCGAGGTGCCGGCCGAGATCGTCGAGGTGACCCGGAGCCGCTACGTCGAGGTCTACGAACGGATCACCGGCCGCACCTGGTGAGCCCGCTCACCAGGTGCGGCCATGCCTCGACTACCTGCCCTGCTCCGGCGGCCGGGGTGGCTGATCGGCTTGCGGCCGACGCTGCGGACCCCGGGCGAGCACGTAGCCGAACAGGAGCGCCAGCACCGCGACGCCCACCCACATCGCCTGCTGCCAGCCGTCGACGAACGACTGCTGAGCGGCCCGGACCAGCTCGTCCGCGTACGGGCCGGCGGCGTCGGCGGCGGCCAGGGCAGTGGCGATGCCCTCCCGGGCCGCGTCCGGCGCATCGACGGCCAGCTCGTCGAGCCGGGTGTCGACGGCGGTGCGGTAGCCGGCGGACACGATCGCCCCGAGCAGCGCGACGCCGAGCGCGGCACCGAACTCTCGCGTGACGTCGTTGAGCGCGGACGCGGTGCCCTGGCGGGCGCGGGGCAGGGCGCTGGTGATCGCCTCGGTGGAGGGGGTCATCGACAGGCCCATGCCGAGCCCCATGGCGAGCATGCCGGGCAGCACCGACAGGTAGCCGCCGTCGACGGAGACGAAGCTGGCCATCAGGGCCAGGCCCGCGCCGCCGAGGAAGATCCCGGCCGCCATGGTCGCGCGGGCACCGACCAGCGCGGCCACTCGTGGGGCGAGGCCCGAGGCGATCATCATCAGCAGGGCCATCGGCATCATCGCCAGCGTGGAACGCAGCCCGGACCAGCCGAGCACCGCCTGGAAGTACGGGAAGAGCACGACGAAGATGCCAGCCTGCACGCCGAACACCGCGAGCAGCGCCACCGAACCGCTGGACAGGCCCCGGTCGCGGAACAACCGGACATCGAGCAGTGGCGTACGTCGGCGCAGTTCCCAGCCGACGAAGACGATGGCTCCGACGACACCGACGAGCAGACCCACCAGGGTGGCGGGCGCGGTCCAGCCGCGTTCCGGCCCCTCATGCAGGACGAAGATCAGCCCGACGGCGGCCAGCACCGACGACAGGGAACCGACGGTGTCGAACGGGTGGTCCGACTCCTCGCGGGAGTTCGGGACGTACCGGATCGTCAGGCCGGCGGCCACGACGACCAGCGCGACCGGGAGGGCGAACAGCCAGCGCCAGTCCGCCACGTCGACCAGGAAGGCCGACAGGTACATGCCGAGCAGACCGCCGCCGCCGGCGACGGCGGTCCAGGCGCCGATCGCCCGGGACCGTTCCTGAGCCGGGAAGGTCGAGGTGATCACGGCCAGCGTGATCGGCATGATCATCGCCGCGCCGACGCCGCTGAGCAGCCGCGCGGTGATCATGATTTCGGTCGAGGTGGCGAGGCCGGCGGCGGCGCTCGCCGCGCCGAAGATGACCAGGCCGGCAAGCAGTACGGGTTTGCGGCCCCACCGGTCGCCGACCGCGCCGAGCGGCAGCAGCAGCGCGGCCAGGGTGATCGTGTAGATGTTGATGATCCACAGGACGGTGCTCTGCGAGGCGCCGAACGCGACGGCGAACTCCTGCTGGGCGACGTTCAGCCCGGAGACGGAGGCGATCACCGCCATCAGCGCGATGCACACCGCGACGAGGACGGCGCGGCGTCGGCGCGGATCGTGGATCGTCGGGTCGGAATCCGCCGCAGTGGCGTCCGCCACGGCTGACACCTGCGGAGACAGGCTTGGAGAGGTCATGCGGGAAAGCTAGCGCCGCCTTGCGCTATCGGCACCAAGCCTTGCAGTAATAGCAAGACTAACTGGTGGGGGCGTCGTTCGACGACTGCGCGTGTGCCCGTTCGCCGTCCTGGTCGAAGATGGTGAGGATCTCCACCGGACCGTTCACCGCACCGATGGAGTGCGGGATCATCGTGGAGAACTCCGCCGCGTTCCCCGGCCCGACCGGGATCTGCCGCTCACCCAGATGCAGCAGCGCGGTGCCGCTGAGCACGAAGAACCACTCCCGCCCCGGGTGCACGCTCAGATGCCCCGGGCCGGTCCGCCGCTCCGGGGTGATCCGCATCTTCGCCACCATGCTGCCGCCGGGCTGCCCTGAGCTGCGCGACAGCACCCAGGTGGCCAGACCCGGCTCCTGATGCTGCATCGGCCGGATGATCACATCGGCGTCGTCGACCGGCTCGACCAGCTGGTCGATCGTGGTGTCCAGCGCCCTGGCCAGGGCGACAAGCTGGTCCAGGTCGATCCGGCGGTGGCCGGTCTCGATGCGGCTCACCGTGGACGGACTGAGGTGGCACCGGGCGGCGAGTGAGTCGAGGCTCCAGCCGCGCGCCTGCCGCAGACCACGGATGCGCTGCCGGACCACCTCGGAAAGATCGACCTCTGACACGCCACCATGGTAGGCGCTGCCGACCGGAATCTTGCGTAAACCGCAAGAGCCCTTCCGGTTTACGGGAGGCTCATTACCGTCGAGACATGAGCAACGACACCCACGCCGAGCATCCCGCGTTCAGCGCGCACTGGTGGGAGCAGCACTATCAGGCACACCCGACGGGACACGTCTCGCCAGGACCACAACTGGTCGCCGAGCTGGCGGACCTGCCCCCGGGTGCGGCGCTCGACGCGGGCTGCGGCACCGGCGCCGACGCGGTCTGGCTCGCCAGCCGAGGCTGGCAGGTGACCGCCGTCGACGCCTCGTCCACTGCGGTCGACCGCGCCGAGCAGCTCGCCGCGCAGCAGGAACCGGCCGTCGCGCAACGCATCACCTGGCTCACCGCCGACCTGACCAGCTGGGAGCCGGCGCAGCGCTACGACCTGGTGACCAGTCAGTACGTGCACCCCGACCTGCCGTTCGGCCAGTTCGTGGCACGGCTGGCCGCAGCCGTCGCCCCCGCCGGCACACTGCTGATCGTCGGCCACGACCACGCCGACACCCACTCGGCGGCGCACGCCCCGCAGGCCGCGTCGATCGGCCTCGACGCCGTCGTCGGCTCGCTGCCCGATGCACAGTGGGAGGTGGTGGTCGCGGAGTCCCGGAGCCGCGAGGTGCACCACGAGTCGAAGCAGCTGACAATCCACGACCTCGTCGTCCGCGCCCACCGCACGTCGTCACCCTGAAATAGCCAGGCTGTACGTTGCCGGGCTGGCCGATCACGGCCAGCCCGGCAGTCGTTCGTCGGTACGCATCTCGCCTTCCTGGCGGCGCGTCAGCTCCCGCCGTCGGCGTAGGGCAGCTCCACGTACGCCGTCCAGTAGCAGAGGTCGGCCCGGTGCTCGACCAGCGTGACCGGCTTGCCGCAGTGCTCGGAGATCAGCGTCGCCGCCTCGTCGAGGTCGGACACGTCCGCCTCCCAGTGGTGGTCCAGGTAGAGCTTGAGCCCTGGGTTCTCCCGGCCGAGGTCGAGGACCTCCGCTTCCTCCGGCGGCACCAGGATCACCGTGTAGCGGGCTGCCGTGTGCTCCGCCTCGCTGAGCTGTTCGGGCAGGTCCGGGCCGGGCCGGAAGCGGTCGATCACCGACGGGATCGGTCCCGGGCTGTCCGCCGGGTCGTACGCCCGCACCTTCACCAACATCACTGGCTCACCTCATTCATGCTGTGGCTTGCTGAGGAGCAACGTTGCGTACAACATGGCTACAGGGTTAGGCTCGTGTCAAGAGGTTGGGACAGGAGGATTTCGATGACCAAGCCGACGCCGCCCACAATTGCCATCCGCGGCCTCGCTGGCGAACTACGCGCGCTGCGGCAAGGTAGGAAGCTGAGTGTCCGTGGGGTGGCGGCGAGACTTGGCTGGCCGGCGTCGAAGTTGTCCAGGATGGAGACCGGCCGGCAGGGCAGCAAGCTGGAGGACGTCGCGTCCCTACTGGTCATCTACGGTGTCACCGGTGAGGAACGGCAGCGGCTGCTCGCCATGTCGGAGCGTTCCGAGCCCGGCTGGTGGGAGGTGCTGGGTGGTCTCCCGGTCGAGTCCCGGACGTTGATCCAGTTGGAGGCCGAGGCGTCGGCGATCGTCGACTTCGAGCCACTGCTTGTGCCGGGGCTGCTCCAGACCCCGGACTACACCAGGGCAGTCTTGCAAGGCTGCGGCGTTCCGGAGGCCGACGCGCAGACCAGAGTTACCGCTCGGCTTGGGCGCCAAGCCATTCTGGCGAGGTCCGAACCCCCGGCGCTGCATGCCATCCTGGACGAGTCGGCGCTGCGTCGGCCGCTCGGCGGTCCATGGGTGATGGGCCGGCAACTACGGCACCTTGTCGACGCCGCCGACCGCCCGAACGTCACCCTGCAGGTCGTGCCGTGGTCGGTTGGTGGCTACACGGGTCTGGACGGAGCATTCGCCATCTTGGACTTCCCCCGTAACCGGACGGTTGTGCACCTTGAGCACAAGATCTCCGGATTGTTCCTGGAGGAGCCCGAGCAGGTGAGCTTCTTTCGCGAGGAACTGGATAGGCTGCTCACGGTGGCGCTGAGCCCTGCCGAGTCGATCGACCTGGTGGCCCGGCTCGCGGGAGAACACGAGCGTGAGCGAGGCGAGGATGGACGCAGCCGAACTGCCTGACGGGACGTGGCGCAAGTCGAGCCGGAGCGGTTCAAACTCCAACTGCGTCGAGGTGGCTGGGCTTCCCGGGGTGGCTGGGTTCACTGACCAGGGTGTCTCTGGTGCGCTTGGCGTCGCGGTGCGGGACTCGAAGGATCCGTACGGCCCGGTGTTGTCCTTCTCCGGCGACTCCTGGACCGACTTCGTGACCGCCCTCCGGCGCGGCGGCCCCGCCTCGGCCTGACGTGCTCCGTGCCGAGGTGAGGCTGACGCACGTCAAATCGCGAAATGAGGTGCGCCAGCCTCACCTCGACGGGCGCGATGTGGTCAGGTGGCGCGTTCGGCGATCGCGCGCCGTACCTTTTGGGCGAGTTGTTCTTTTCGTCGGAGTACGTCGTCGGCCGTGAAGCGGAGCGCGATCCAGCCAGCTTCCCGCAGCGCGTTGAAGCGGTACACGTCCTTGCGGAACGCGGCCCGCTCCCGGTGATGGTCGCCTTCGTACTCGATGGCGATCCGCCACTGCGGGTACGCCAGGTCGACCCGGGCGACGAACCGCCCCTTGCCCGCAGAAAGAGCCTTTACCCTGTACTGCGGAGTGGGTTCCGGCAGGCCGGCGTCGTGCAGCAGCAAACGGAGCCGGCTCTCCATCGGTGATTCGCTCAACGGTTCCGCGAGAGCAAGAAGATCCCTGACCTGTAGCAGGCCGCGCAGCCCGGAGCGGGTGTCGATGTATGCGGCAAGGCTGTTGCGTGTGACAAGGCGGCGGTGGAGGAACGCGTCGAGGGCGCCGAGCGCAGCGGCACGCGGCAATGATCGGCCCAGATCGAACGCGGTACGGACTTCAGTGGTCAAGGGGAGCCCACTCAAGGAGGTGATGTCGTCCGGGGTGAGCGTCCGGGATGCGTACCTGATCCTGGGGTGCGGATCAGGTCGGGCGGTCTTCGGCAGCGCGACGTGCACCGGCACCACCGTCTGTCTCGGGCCGCGTAGCGGCAGAAGATCAATCCCCCAGAGAAAGGCCGCGCTGAGCTCGTGGATCGCCGCGCCGGGCGGCAGTCGTGCGGCGGCGGCTACACACCACATCCGGTGGTCCTCGGGTCGGTACGAACCTTCGTGCACGTAGACGTCGGGCAGGATGCGGCGCCAGTGCGGGCCGTTGAGCATCCGTCGGGTGATCAGGCCGGCGGCGATGGCGCGGCTGCCGGAGAACGGCTCGAAGCTCAACTCGCGGGGCACCGTGGCGGGGCGGGACATCGGACGAGCTTGCCGGGTCGTCGCCGTCGTTTCTGCCCGGTACGCCGGTCCAGTCGCGCATCCGACGCAAGACAACCACCGCAAGAGAAACCATCGCCGGCTCCAGACGCACCCGCCGGGTACAGGAGCACTGCCGGCAGCGTGGCCTTCGTAGTTCAGCCGCGTGGGGCGTACATGATGACGGCGACGCCGATCAGGCAGATCGCCGCGCCGGTGATGTCCCAGCGGTCCGGGCGGAACTTGTCCACGACGACGCCCCAGGCGAGTGAACCGGCGACGAAGACCCCACCGTAGGCGGCGAGGATCCGGCCGAAGTGCGGGTCCGGCTGCAACGACGCCGCGAACCCGTACAGCCCGAGCGCCATCACCCCGGCGGCGATCCACAGCAGGCCGCGGTGCTCCCGCCAGCCCTGCCAGATCAGCCAAGCCCCACCGATCTCGGCCAGCGCGGCGAGGACGAACAGGACGAGGGATCGCGCGACGGTCACGGCGCTGACCCTACCCAGACCTTCGCCGGCACCTGGGGCGCGCCGCACCGCTGTCGTCCGCCGCATCGAGGTGAGGCTGACACACCTCAAATCGCGAAATGACGTGCGTCAGCCTCACCTCGACGGTGTGACCACTCCGCACTTAATGACTTGCGTGCGTACGGAAACGCTTTGAGTATCGTGCCCATGACGAGCAGTGACCTGTGGGGTGAGCAGGCAGCACAGGGGTACGACCGCACCTCGGCAGAGATGTTCGCCCCACACGTGCTTACGCCGACAGTGGAGTTTCTGGCGCAGCTGGCCGGCACCGGCCCCGCGCTGGGGTTCGCGATCGGCACCGGCCGGGTAGCGATCCCGCTGTCCGCGAGGGGCATTGCGGTGAGCGGGATCGAGTTGTCGCAGCACATGGTGAACCAGCTGTGCCGCAAGGTTCCGCTGGCAGACGACCTGCCGGTCGTCGTCGGCGACATGGCGACGGCGACGGTTCCGGGGCGGTTCTCCCTGGTGTACGTCGTGTACAACAGCATCGGCAACCTGCGTACGCAGGACGAGCAGGTGGAGTGCTTCCGCAACGCCGCCCGGCACCTCTCGCCGGGTGGGCGGTTCGTCGTCGAGCTGTGGGTGCCGGGTATCCGGCGGTTCCCACCGGGGCAGTCGGCGGTGCCGTTCGAGGTGACGGATCGGCATGTCGGCTTCGACACCTACGACATGGTCACTCAGCAGGGCACCTCGCACCACTACCGCCGGCGCGACGACGGCAGCGCCAGGTACGGTGCCAGCAACTTCCGCTACATCTGGCCGGCCGAGTGCGACCTGATGGCCCGGCTCGCCGGCCTGGAGCTGGAGCGGCGGGTAGCGGACTGGGACGGCTCGCCGTTCACCTCCGACAGCGAGAAACACGTCTCCGTCTGGCGCATGCCATCGACTGGCCCGGGGAGCGAGACCGATGAAAGATAGCGGGAACATCGTCGGTGAGGTGGCCGCTGACGCCGATTCCGATCGGCGTGCCAAGCTGCTGGAATCCCTTCGTGATCTACTCGACCGGCTCGACGTCGACCTCATCGAGCAGGACGAAGCCGACGACCACCAGACTCTCGCCGATGGCGGTCGGAATCTGGATGCGGACGGCGACGCCCTACCGCTAACGTCGACAGGCAACAGCGATGACGGAGCCGAGTAGCGGTTGCGCCACCGGAGTGACAGAGAGCCGCCCGCAGCTGAGAGGGCGGACTCCGGCCCAGCCGTGAAGACCCTCCTGAGCTGCGGGAAAGAACGGCCCGTCCGGGCTCAGTAGACTCCCGCCGACTCGCCCACGTCACGGGTAAGCGAAGGCCGCGCCACGCGTATACCACGCGGTGGCGCGGTGAAGGTGTGGTGGCACCGCGAGGATCCCGCTCGCCCACACCTCTCTGGGGACGCGTTGCGCACACCGGAGGAGGTCATCACCATGCAACGCATCCTTTCCGCTGCTCTTCCCGACTTCGTCGAAAAGCCCGTACGGCTGGCTGGCTGGATTCACCGGCGGCGAATGCTGAAATCCGTCGCGTTCCTGATCCTGCGCGACGCCGCCGGGCTCGCCCAGGTCGTCGTCACCGACCCGGCGGTACGGGCGCAGCTCGAACGACTGCCGGAGGAGACCACGGTCGCCGTCACCGGCACCGCGACCGCCCAGCCGGCCGCCCCCGGCGGCGTCGAGGTCACCGGCCCGACGATCACGCCGCTGACCGACCCGGCGGCACCCGTACCGTTCGATCTGTATCGGCCGGACCTGCGGGCCACCCTGCCGACGATCCTGGACCACGCGCCGGTCGCGCTGCGGCACCCGAAGCTGGCCGCCACGCACCGGATCGCGGCCGCCGCCGTCGCCGGCTTCCGAAAAACACTCACGACGATGGGTTTTGTCGAGATCCACACCCCGAAGATCGTCGGTACGGCGACCGAGAGCGGCGCGAACGTCTTCGCCCTCGACTACTTCGGTCGGCGGGCCTATCTGGCCCAGTCACCGCAGCTCTACAAGCAGATCATGGTCGGTGTCTTCGAACGGGTCTTCGAGGTCGGTCCGGTGTTCCGGGCCGAGCCGAGCGACACCGCCCGGCACCTGGCGGCGTACACGTCGCTCGACGCCGAACTCGGCTTCGTCGACGACCACCGGGACGTGATCGCCGCCTGCCACGCCACCGTCGCCGGGATGCTGACGGCGGTCGCCGAACACGCCGGGCCGGCGCTGGAACTGCTCGACGTACGGCTGCCGGCGCTGCCGGCCGACCCGGTGATCGTGCACTTCGTCGACGCTCTCAACATGATCAGCGCGGCGACCGGCCGGGACGTCACCGGCGAGCCGGACCTGGCCCCGGAGCACGAACGCTGGCTGGGGGAGTGGGCGCTGCGCGAGCACGGCAGCGACTTCGTCTTCGTCGAGGGCTATCCGACCCGGCACCGGGCTTTCTACACCCACCCGGACCCGGCCCGGCCCGGCCACTCCCGGGCCATCGACCTGATCTTCCGGGGCGTGGAGCTGGTCAGCGGCGGGCAGCGGCTGCACCGGTACGGCGACTACGTCGACGCGCTCGCCGAGCGGGGCGAGACCGACCTCACCCCGTACGCCGGTTACCTGGACGCGATGCGGTACGGCATGCCGCCGCACGGCGGCTTCGCGTTCGGGTTGGAGCGGTTCGTGGCCCGGCTGCTCGGCGTACCGAACATCCGGCAGGTCACCCTCTTCCCGCGCGACCTGCACCGCCTCACCCCCTGACCCTCGACGGTGTCGTCCGGTGTCCCGTGACCAGCGGGGCACCGGACGACATCAGGCCGGTCAGGGTCGCCGGAGCCGGACAGCGACGAAGGACGGCGACCGGTGCAGCTTGCGGTAGGCCGCCTCGTCGACGTCACACAGGCTGGGTACCGGGCGTGGTTCGACGAACCGCTCCAGGCGCAACCCGGCGTCCAGCAGCTCGCCCAGGAACGTTTCCAGCGTCATGCGTTGGTAGCGGATCGACAGCGGGCCGCCGGACAGCGGGAGGTCCACCCAGTCGTCGGCGAAGTACGAGCCGCCGAAGTGCCGCCAGTCGGCGGTCGGATGGGTCGTGGAGACCAGCAGCCACCCGCCCGGCCGCAGCACCCGTCGTAGCTCGCCGAGCAACTGTCGTCGGTTGGCGACGTGGTGCAGCATCAACGCGCACACCACCCCGTCGAACGACGCGTCGTCGATGAAGTCGAGCGGATCCTCGGCGTCGTGCCGGTGCAGGTCGGCCCGGTCGCCCAACCTGCGCTGGGCGTGCGCCAGCAGCGTCGCGCTGCCGTCGATCCCGACGACCTCGGCACCGCGCGACAGCAGCTCCGCCGCGTAGTGCCCGGCCCCGCAGCCGACATCAAGGATCCGCTGCCTGGCGACGTTCCCGGCGATGTCCCCGGCGAGGGCGAGCATCGCCGGCCGGTCGGTGTAGGCGTTGTACGGGCTGGTGTCGGCGTGTCGGGCGAAGTGGTCGCCGAGCTCGTCGTCGTACGCGGTGCGGGCGGGCATCCGGACAGCATCCCGCCGTGCGCCGTCCAATGCGAACTGTTCAGCCGCGCCCGGTTGCCGGCTACGGGAACTCAAGGTGCCTTCGCGGGTTTGATGCCACAGGTGCATCTTGATGCACCTGTGGCATCAAACCCGACGAGTAGACCGCCCCGAAGAGATGACGCTACGTAGATCTCCGAAAGCTGAACGGCGTTTCGGCTGGTCGTCAGTCGTCGACCCAGTCGAGGGTGCGGCTGACGGCCTTGCGCCACTGGCCGTACTCCCGGTCCCGGTGCGCCGACGACATCGCCGGCCGCCAGTGCGCGTCGGCCCGCCACTGGGCGCGTAGCGTCGCCAGGTCCGGCCAGAAGCCGACCGCCAGCCCGGCCGCGTACGCCGCGCCCAGGCAGGTGGTCTCGCTCACCGCCGGGCGCACCACCGGCACGTCGAGCACGTCGGCGAGGAACTGCATCAGCAGCTCGTTGGCGGTCATCCCGCCGTCGACCCGTAGCCGGCGCAGCGCCACGTCGGAGTCGGCGTTCATTGCGTCGACCACCTCCCGGGTCTGCCACGCGGACGCTTCCAGCACGGCCCTGGCCAGGTGCCCCCTGGTGATGTAGCCGGTCAACCCGGCGACCACGCCCCGGGCGTCGGCCCGCCAGTGCGGGGCGAAGAGTCCGGAGAACGCCGGCACGATGTAGCAGCCGCCGTTGTCGTCGACGCTGCGGGCCAGCTGCTCGATCTGCGCCGCGCTGGAGATCAGGCCCAGGTTGTCGCGCAGCCACTGCACCAGCGAGCCGGTCACCGCGATCGCGCCTTCTAGCGCGTAGTGCGCCGGGGCGTCACCGATCTGGTACGCCACCGTGGTCAACAGTCCGTGCTGCGAGGTGACCGCGCTCGTACCGGTGTTGAGCAGCAGGAAACTGCCGGTGCCGTAGGTGCATTTTGCCTCGCCGGGCTGGAAGCAGGTTTGCCCGAACAGCGCCGCCTGCTGGTCGCCGAGCGCGCTGGCCACCGGTACGCCGGCCAGCGCCCCGCCGGCGACGTCGGCGTCCGCCGTACCGTAGATCGTGGCTGACGGGGCGATCTCCGGCAGCATCGCGGCCGGAATGCCCGCTGCGGACCGGATCTCGTCGTCCCAGCGCAGCGTGCGCACGTCCATCAGCAGGGTACGGCTGGCGTTGGTGACGTCGGTTACGTGCCGGCCGGTGAGCTTCCAGATCAGCCAGGACTCCATCGTGCCGAACAGCACCTCGCCGTGTTCGGCCCGCTCGCGCAGCCCGTCGACGTGTTCCAGCAGCCACATCGCCTTCGGTCCGGCGAAATACGTGGCCAGTGGCAGCCCGGTGCGTTCCCGCAGCCGCTGCTCGCCGACGGCCGCGCCGAGCCGCTGCAGCTGCGGCCCGGTGCGGGTGTCCTGCCAGACGATCGCGTGGTGCACCGGCCGACCGGTGGCCCGGTCCCATACCACGGTGGTCTCCCGCTGGTTGGTGATGCCGATCGCGGCCAGCCCACCCGGTGGGAGGTCGGCATCGGCCAGCGCCTGCCGGACCATCTGCTCGACGTTGGCCCAGATTTCCTCGGCGTCGTGCTCCACCCAGCCGGGGCACGGGAAGATCTGCCGGTGCTCCCGTTGGGCCATGGCGACGATCGCGCCGGCGGCATCGAAGACGATGCACCGCGACGAGGTGGTGCCCTGGTCGATGGCGGCGACGTACCGTCCGGCGGCGGCTACGCTGGTCTGCTCCGTCATCGGGCCAGTATGGCCGTAGTCAGGGCCGGCATGGCCGCAGACATCGGCCCCCGTAGGATCGGCCGGCGCTGGTAGCGTGCCGCCATGGCCTGGTTCGATCTTCCCCTCGATCAGCTGCGGCGCTACCAGCCTGAGCTGTCACCCCCGGCGGATCTGCGCGAGTTCTGGGACGAGACGCTGTCCGACGCCCGGTCGATGGCGGTGCCGCCGGTGGCGACCCCGGTGGAAACCGCGCTGCGCATGATCGACACGTACGACGTCAGCTTCACCGGCTTCGCCGGCCAGGAGATCAAGGGCTGGCTCAACGTGCCGTCGGGCGCCGCCGGGCCGCTGCCGGTCGTCGTCGAGTTCATCGGGTACGGCGGCGGCCGCGGCCGCCCACACGAGTGGCTGCTGTGGGCCTCGGCCGGCTTCGCCCACCTGATCATGGACACCCGGGGCCAGGGCGGGTCGTGGCGCGGCGGGGACACCCCGGACGCCGGGCCGGACGGGTCCGGGCCGACCACTGCGGGCTACCTGACCCGGGGCGTGCTGGACCCGGCCGGCTACTACTACCGCCGGCTGATCACCGACGCGGCCCGAGCGGTGGAGATCGCCCCTGAGCTGCCCGGTGTCGACCGGTCCCGGATCGCTGTGGTCGGGACCAGCCAGGGCGGCGGATTGGCGCTGGCCGCCGCCGCGCTCGCCGGCGACCGGGTCGGCGCGGTGGTGTCCCGGGTGCCGTTCCTGTGCCAGATCCGCCGCGCCGTCACGATCACCGACGCCGACCCGTACAACGAGCTGGTCCGGTTCTGCCGGATCCAGCCGGAGCGGGCTGCGGCGGTGTTCGCCACCGTCGACTACGTCGACGCCGCCCACCTGGTGCCGTGGGCCACCGCCCCGGCGCTGTTCAGCGCGGCGCTGATGGACCAGACCTGTCCGCCGTCGACGGTCTTCGCCGCCTACCACGCGTACGTCGGTCCGAAGGAGATCGAGGTGTACGAGTGGGACGGGCACGAGGGTGGCCGGGCGCACTTCGACCAGTTGTCGATCGAGTTCGTCCGCAAACAGCTCGGTTGAGCCCGGCCCAGGGTCTCGTCGGCCGGGCGGATCACCGTGGTGCTGCCGCACTACGCGTACGCCCGGTCGGACAAGCAAGAAGGACGCCCCACGGATCTCGATCGGTGCCCGACTCGTCGCCGACCTGTTGGTCTCCGCCGGTGCCGACCGGGTGCTCGCGATGACGCTGCACTCCCCGCAGGTGCACGGCTTCTTCAGCGTCCCCGTCGACCACCTGCACGCGCTGCGTGAGCTCGCTGCGCACTTTCACGACCACGATCTGACCGACACCGTGGTCGTCTCACCCGACCTGGGCAACGCCAAGGAGGCCGCCGCCTTCGCCCGGATGCTCGGTCTGCCGGTCGCGGCCGGGGCCAAGCAGCGGTTCAGCGACGACCGGGTGCAGATCAGCGCGGTGATCGGCGACGTCGTCGACCGCGACGTGATCGTCCTCGACGACGAGATCGCCAAAGGCAGTACGGTGATCGAGCTGATCGACCACCTGCGGGAGCTGAAGGTCCGGTCGATCCGCATCGCCTGCACCCACGGGCTGTTCTCCAGCGGTGCGCTGGACCGACTCAGCGACCAGGACGGCGTACTGGAGATCGTCTGCACGAACACGGTGCCGATTCCGGCCGCCAAACGGGTGCCGAAGCTGCAGGTGCTCTCCGTCGCGCCGGCACTGGCCGAGGCGATGCGCCGGATTCACAACGGCGAGTCGGTCAGCGCCCTGTTCGGCTGACCGGATCGTCCACCCCGGCCCCGGACGCCGCAGTCTCGGACACCCCGGCTCCGGACGCCGCAGTCTCGGACAACCTGAGGCTGATCCGTACCGTGGTGCCCTCCGTGCCGGTGGCGACCGCCATGGTGTCGGTCAACCGCTCGGTGAGCCACAGCCCCCAGCCGCCCGCCGTGTTCGGCGCTGGGCGGTCCCGGTTGCGCAGCCGGTCGGACCCGATGCCCTGCCCGTTGTCGGCGACCTCGCAGTACATCGACTGTGTGTCACGCCACATCCGCAGCCAGCCCTGGCCGCCGCCGTGCCGGACCGCGTTGGTGATCAGCTCGTTGACGGCCAGCACGAAATCGTCGAGCCGCTGGCCGCTCATCCCGGCCGAGCCGGCGCACGATGCGACGTGGTGTCGCAGGTCAGTGACCTGCGACCGGTCGAAGGCCTCGCTGAGCAGATCCATCGGGTCGATAGGCACGACCGTACGCGATGACGGGGGATCTGCGTCGGTCATGGCCCATCCGGCTGCTGATCGTCAGTGCTTTCGCGGCATTCTCACCCTACGTTGACCTGTGGGGAAATGCACATCGGTCCGGGCGTGTCCGGCCGCCCAGCCCTCGCCGGCCGCCCGGCTGTGTGCCATCGTCGGCGGGTGCGGCAGAGCCCCGCCCCGGTGGGCACCCTGATCGTCCCGTTGTGGCGGGCCCTCGCGGTGTTCCGGTTCACCGCCCTCGGCTATGTGCTGGTGCTGTACGTGCGCAACGTAGCCGACTACGCCCATCCGCTCGTCGCCGTCCCGGTCCTGCTCGGCATGATCGCCTGGACGGTCGCCGCCACCTGGGCGTACGCCCGGCCCCGACTGCGCCGCTGGCCGCTGCTCGCCGTCGACCTGTTCGTGGCGTTGGTCCCGCTGCTGGTCAGCCCATGGATCATCGGGCGGCCCGCGTTGGTCGACGGAGTGCCGACCATCGCGGTTGCCTGGCTGGCCGGTCCGGTGCTGGCCTGGGCGGTCGCCGGCGGCCGGCGGCTCGGGGTGACCGCTGCCCTGGTGCTGACCGCCGCCGACCTCGCGGTTCGGGACCGGCTCACCGAGTCGTCGGTCACTCCCGGTGTGCTGATGCTGCTGGCCGGCATCGCCGTCGGGCACGTGGCCCGGCTGATCGGCGCGGCCGAGGACCGGTTGCAGCGGGCGGTCGAGCTGGAGGCGGCGACCCGGGAGCTGGCCGCCGCGACCCGGGAGCGGGAACGGCTGGCCCGCGACATCCATGACTCGGTGCTGCAGGTGCTGGCAATGGTTGCCCGGCGCGGGGCCGACCTCGACGGCGAGGCCGGTCAGCTGGCCCGGCTCGCCGGGGAGCAGGAGGCCGCGTTGCGGGCGCTGGTCACCAGCCGGGTCACCGTACCGCCGGACAAGCCCGCCGCGACGGTGGCGTTCGACGCCGGGCCGGTCGACCTGCGGTCCGTGGTCAACGGGTACGCGTCGTCGCGGGTCTCGGTCGCCACCCCGGCCGACCCGGTGCTGCTGCCCGGTCGGCTCGCCGCCGAGCTCGGCGCGGCGCTCGGTGCCGCGGTCGACAACGCGGTGCGCCACGGCGGTCCGCAGGCGCGGGTGTGGGTCCTGGTCGAAGAGGAGCCGGACGCGGTTACCGTGTCGGTCCGGGACGACGGGTGCGGCATCCGACCCGGTCGGCTGGCGGAGGCGGCCGCGCAGGGTCGGCTCGGGGTGAGCCAGTCGATCGAGGGGCGGGTCGCCGAGATCGGCGGCACGGTACGGGTCGTCTCGCAGCCCGGCGCGGGCACCGAGATCGAGCTGCGGGTGCCGAGCCCGGATACGACGGCGGAGGAGTACGGGTGACGGCAAGTGGGGCAGCGGGCGCGGGGGAGCCGATCCGGGTGATGGTGGTCGACGACCACCCGATGTGGCGGGAAGGGGTGGCCCGGGACCTGGCCGAGGCCGGCCACGAGGTGGTCGCGACCATTGGGGAGGGACGCCAGGCCGTGCGGATCTGCGCGGCGGCCCGACCCCAGGTGGTGGTGCTGGACCTGCAGCTGCCCGACATCTCCGGGGTGGAGGTGATCCGCGGCATGCTGGCCGAGCAGCCCTGCGTACGAGTGCTGATGCTGTCGGCCAGCGGAGAACAGCAGAGCGTGCTCGACGCGATCAAGGCCGGCGCGACCGGCTACCTGCTCAAGTCGGCCGGCCCAGAGGAGTTCCTCGACGCGGTCCGCCGGACCGCGACCGGGGAGCCCGTCTTCACGCCGGGCCTGGCCGGACTGGTGCTCGGCGAGTACCGCCGGCTGGCCGCTACCGCGCGACCCGCCGGGGACGAGCCCCGGCTCACCGACCGGGAGACCGAGGTGCTGCGACTGGTCGCCAAAGGGCTGTCGTACAAGCAGATCGCCGGCCGGCTGGGGCTGTCCCACCGGACGGTGCAGAACCACGTGCAGAACACCCTGGGCAAGCTGCAGCTGCACAACCGGGTGGAGCTCACCCGGTACGCGATCGAACAGGGCCTCGACGACTGACCGACTGGCCGGCCGGGCCGGCCGCTGCTGTCAACGGTCGATCGGGTGGTCCTCGGGGGCCTCGGTCTCGTGCACCGCCAGCTCCTCGGCACTGGCCCCACCACCGGCGGCCCCGGCGTCGGCCGCCACCGAGTCCGGTTCCTCGTCGGTGTGCGCCCCCTCGTCGGCTTCCACCAACCGTCCCACCGTCCCGTTGTCCGCCCCACCGAGCCGGCCGTGGTCGTAGATCGAGACCGGTGAGTCCGGATCTGAGTACGGGCCGGGGTCAAGCACGTCGGCGTCGCGTTGCGCCTGGGCGGCGGCCTGTTCGCTGTTGGCCTCGTCGCCGAGCGCCTGGTCGACCGGCCCGCTGAGTGGATCGTCAACCGGCCTGCCGAGCGCCTCCCGGGCGAGTTTGTAGTCCAACGACTCCCCGTCGAGCTGCTCCTGGGCGGTGTTGCCAAAGTGGTCCACCGCCACCGGCACGTCGCCCGGGATGCTCTCCGGGTCCGGGCCGTCGGCCTCGCGGCCGCTGGCCACGTCGTCGTACGCGGTCGAGTCGTCGTCCGCGGTCTGCGGGATCCCTTCGGACTCCGGGTCGGAAACCGGCCGGGGGAAGTCGTCTGTACGCATGCCGTCCCATTACCCGGGTCGGTGGCGGTCACACACCTGGTTGGGGCGGGTCGGGGCGGCGTCGCTCCGGCGGCGGCCTTTCGTCACCGTCCGCGCCGGTCGGCACGGTCGGGTCGCCGACCGGCGCTGCCGGCGTCGCCGTGGTCCGACCGGCCGGCACCTGGTACGGGTGCGAGGCGGTGGTCGCCGATGATCCGCTCACCACGCCGGCGGCGAATTCCTCGTCCGCAGGGCGCCCCGGGTGGTACCCGAGGTCGGTCCCGGGCCGTTGGCCGGCCGGCGCCACCGCGGGCCGTACCCGTACCGGCCCGGTGGCCGCCGGGTGCGTCGCCGGCTGGTCCACCGCGGCGCCGGCTGTCGGCTGGTCCACGGTCGGCCCCGTCGTGACGTCGGTTCCACCGGACCTGGTCCGCCTGCCGACCAGGTAGCCGACCGCCACCCCGGCCAGCAGCAGGGCGAGCCGGGCCGGGCCGGTCGAACTGTCGCGCCGTACCACTGTCAGTCTCCGTCCTGTGGATGGTCCGCCGGATCGATGGCTGCCCAGACGAGTTTGCCGCCTCGCAGCCGGGTGCAGCCCCACCGCAGCGCCACCGAGTCGACCAGCTGCGGCAGCTCCCACCGGCGACAGCCCTCGGCGAGCAGCGACCGCGTGCCGGTCCAGCACCCCGACCAGCCGGATCACCGGATCGGTCGGGTCACACTCCAGCGCGCATCGCAGGTCGGTAGGCACGTTCCTCCTCCCGGCGCCCCGCACCAGCCCGGCGCTGCGGACGACAAACCGATCGTCCGCCGTCCCGACGTACCCGTTGGGCGGAAGCGGCTGCTCTGCGTCCAGTCGCTGCCATGCGTACGGGTACCCCGATTTGGGCGTGTCATACCACCGGTGTGGGTCGTCGCACCTCACCCGTGGCCCTCACCCGAGGGTGGTGCTCGTCGGAACCGGAGGAATCCTCGTACCGCAGGGGTTAGAAAGAACCGCTAGCACCCGTGACGAGCAACGGAGGTGAAGATGCGCGTCGGTCTGGTGTCTGCCCACGACGGAGCTGCGATGGGTCACCCCGTACACCGTGACCTCGCACAGCGTGACCGCGCACAGCGTGACCCCGGACGTCTCGACACCGCCGGGCAGCCGGTCACCGGCACCCGGCAGCACATCGCCCGGCTCGCCACCGAACTGGCTGCTCTCGGTCACGAGGTCCGGGTCTACCAGCGGCGGACCGGGCCGGGCGAGCCGGACGGCGAGTCGTCGGACGGCTACCAGCTGATCCGGGTGCCGGTCGGTCCGCCGACCCGGCTGGGCACCGCCGACCTGCTGGCCCACCTGCCGGAGTTCAGTCGCTGGCTGGCGGGTCAGTGGGACGACGGGGAGTGGACGCCGGACGTGGTGCACGGGCACTTCTGGCCGGGTGGTCTCGCGGCGGCCAGCGCGGTCGGCCGCAGCCGGATCCCGCTGGTGCAGACCTTCCACAGCATCGGTAGTCAACAGCAGCGGCAGCTGGGTACCGGCTACCAGGGTCCGCGGCAACGGATCGCGCTCGAGCAGGCGCTGTGCCGGGTGGTCGACGCGGCCGTCGCGCAGTGCACCGAAGAGGTGGACGAACTGGCTCGGATGGGACGTGACCGCGCATCGGTCGCGATGATCCCACCTGGAGTGGACACCACACGGTTCGCGCCAGACCCCGCGCCGCCGGTACGGCGGCGTCGCCGGCTGCTCGCCGTCGGCGACCTCACCCCCGGCTCCGGGCATGACGAGCTGATCGGCGCGCTCCGGCTGGTCGGCGACGTCGACGTGCTCATCGTCGGCGGGCCCGACCGGGCCGAGCTGGTTGGGCATCCGGACGCCCGGCGGCTGCGGGATGTGGCCACCCGGTACGGGGTGGCCGACCAGATCGAACTGCTCGGGGCGGTACCGGCCGGGGAGATGCCGCAACTGTACCGGTCGGTCGACGTGGTCGCCTGCACCAGTCGGTACGTGCCGGTCGGCACGGTGGCATTGGAGGCGATGGCGTGCGGCGTGCCGGTGGTGGGGTACGCCCACGGCGGGGTGGCCGACTGCGTGGTGGACGCGGTGACCGGTCGGCTGGTGCCGCCCGGCGATGTCCGGGCGCTCGGCGTCGCGCTGCGGCGGCTGCTCGCCGACGAGGCCGAGCGGTTCGCGTACGGGCACGCGGCCGTCGACCGGGTCCGGTGCCGGTACGGCTGGGACCGGACCGCTGCCGCCATCGAACGGCTTTACCAGCGGGTGCTCGGGTCGCGCCACGGCGGCCCGGTGCCGGCCGGGTCGAGCGGCGTCGTCTCCGGGCAGTTGCCCGACGGTGATTCGGTCGAGCCGGTCGACGTGGAGATCGATCTGGCGGCGATCGATGCCACGGCGCCGCTGGAGGCGACCGCGCCGGCGGAGGCGACCGCCACGCCGGTCCGGGCCGGCTGACCTGTGCTGTCGGTGTCTGGCCCGCCGCTGACCCTAACCGGCCGGCCTGCCCGGCCTGGTCCGCCGGCCCAGGCCGGCTGTGCCGTCTCGGGTGCGTGCTGAGTCGTCGCGTACCGGGTCAGGCCGAGCACGGCGGCCAGCGTGATGAGGAAACCGACCGCGGCCAGCCATTCGCGTCCGGGCCAGATCTTGTCGTTGAGTAGCAGCAGGCCGACGATGGCGGCCGGGACCGCGCCCGCCGCGTCCATCGCAGCGATGGCGGCGGTGACCGAACCGCGCTGCATCGCCAGGCCGATCAGCCACTGACCGATGGCTGAGTGCGCGATCAGCAGGTAGAGCAGCGGCTCGGTGACCAGGTCGCGGTAACTGGCGGTGCCGGCGAGCGGCCGGGAGGCGACCGCGGCGGCGGAGAAGGCGAACCCGGCGAGCAGTCCGAGCAGGACGGCCGCGGCCGGGCCGTCGAGTCGGGCCGCCCCGGCACCGCAGGCGGCGATCAGCAGGCCAGCGAGGGCGATGACGGCCACCGCACGGGGGCCGAGTGGGTGCGCCGGCGCGGGTCGGGCGGCGACGACCAGCGCGGTTACTCCGACCAGCAGCAGCACCAGCAGGACTACCTCGGCGGTCGGCAGCCGCCAGCCCAGGGTCAGTACCCCGAGCAGCGCCGTCACGCCGAGAGCGGCGGCCACGCTCGCCTGGACCAGGAACAGCGGCAGGTCCCGCCGGGCGAGGAAGGCCAACACGAAGGCGAGGCACTGGCAGCCGAGGCCGATCAGGTACACCGGCTGCCGGGCGAGTCGCAGCAGCAGACCGGGGTCGAAGCAGCGACGGACCGTGGTGCGGGCGGCGGCCACCGCCTGGAAGAGGTGTGCGACGCCGTACGTGGCAATCATCGCCGCGAGGAAACACCAACCGGTCGACGTCACCCGGCGAGGATAGACGGTCGCTCAATCTGCTCCACCTGAGACCGGCTGCGGTCAGCTGAGCCGGTGCAGCAGATCGGAGTGCAGCCTGCCGTTGCTGGCCACGGCGCTGCCGCCGGCCGGGCCGGCCCGGCCGGTCAGGTCGGTGAAGGTGCCACCCGCCTCGGTGACGATGGGGATCAACGCGGCCAGGTCCCACAGTGACAGCTCCGGTTCGACCATCGCGTCCACCGCGCCCTCGGCGACCAGCATGTAGCCGTAGAAGTCCCCGTAGGCCCGGCTGCGCCACACCGACCGCATGATGTCCAACATCGCCGGTAGTCGCCCGGACTCCTCCCAACTGGTCAGCGAGGAGTAGCAGAAGCTGGCGTCGGCGAGGCGGCGGACCCCGGAGACCTGGATCGCGGTCGCGGCGGCCGTGTGCCGTCCTGCGTACGCTCCGTGACCGATCGCGGCCCACCAGCGTCGGCCCAGCGCCGGTGCCGAGACCAGGCCGACCACCGGCTGGTCCCCCTCCATCAGGGCGATCAGCGTCGCCCAGACCGGTACGCCCCGGATGAAGTTCTTGGTGCCGTCGATCGGGTCGATCACCCACTGCCGGTTGCCGGGCCCCGCCGCCGCGACCGACGCGCCGAACTCCTCACCCAGCACGCCGTCCCGGGGTCTGGTCCGGGCCAGGGTGGCGCGCAGCGCCTTCTCCACGGCGGTGTCCGCGTCGGAGACCGGTGTGAGATCCGGCTTCGCTTCGACCCGCAGGTCGAGCGCCCGGAACCGGGCCATCGACATCGAGTCTGCGGTGTCGGCGAGTAGATGGGCGAGGGAGAGATCGTCGGCGTACCGGGCCATGGCGGGAAAGGTATCTGATTACTCACCGCAATGGTCGGATGTCCCACCGCGTAAGGTCCGGCCCGCTCACCCGCGGGTCGCGCTACGGCCGGTCTCGGTATCCCCGGACCGCGAGTCCAACAGCCGCCGGTACGACGCCAGCCGGCGCGGATCGGCGTTGCCGGCCGCCACCCAGCCGGCCAGCCGGCACTGGCCGGCGTCGCCGGTGTGCTCGCAGTTCGGCGGGCAGTCGAGGCTCCCCTCGACCAGATCGGCGAAGCCGTGCAGCAGGCTCTCGGCCGACACGTGGGCCAGCCCGAAACTGCGTACGCCGGGCGTGTCGACGATCCATCCGGGGTCGCCGGCCGGAACGACCCGCGCGTCGGCCCGACTCCCCGCACCGGCACCGTCGTCGGCCGACGTGTCGGCCTCGTCAGGCGACGCGCCGGAGTACGGCAGCCGCAGGGCTACCGCGCTGGACGAGGTGTGCCGTCCCCGGCCGATCGCGCTGACCGTGCCGACCGCTCGTAACGCCTCCGGCACGAGCCGGTTGACCAGCGTGCTCTTGCCTACCCCGGAGTGCCCGACCAGCACCGACAGTCGACCGGCCAGGCGGTGCCGCAGGTCGGCCAGGTCACTGCCGGGTCGGCACAGCACGTACTCCAGGTCGAGGTCCCGGTAGTAGTCGACGACCGGCGCCGGGTCGGCCAGGTCGGCCTTGGTCAGGCAGAGCAGCGGGTCGATCCCGGCGTCGTACGCGGCGACCAGGCAACGGTCGATGAATCCGGTCCGGGGCGGCGGGTCGGCCAACGCGCTGACGATCACCAGTTGGTCGGCGTTGGCGACGACCACCCGCTCCAGCCGGCCCTCCGGGGTGGTTTCGTCGTCGTCGGCGGTACGGCGCAGCACCGAGGCCCGTTCGTCGATCCGGACGATCCGGGCGAGACTGCCGGCGTCACCCGAGACGTCGCCTACCAACGCGACTCGGTCGCCGATCACCACCGCGCGCCGACCGAGCTCCCGGGCCCGCATCGCGGTCACCACCGGAGGCGGGTCGGCGACCGGCTGCGGAGCCTGCGGGCCGGTGAGTACGCAGCCGTAGCGGCCCCGGTCGACCGTGACCACGAAACCGTCGACCGCGTCGTCGTGCGCCGGCCTGGTGCGGGTACGCGGCCGGGACGACCGGCGCGGTCGTACCCGCACGTCGTCCTCGTCGTACTCCCTGCGCCTGCCGGCCAGGATCTGCTCCTCTCCCGTCGCGGTCAGTCTCCTGCCGCCACCGCCGACCATAGTGCCGGAAATTCCGGCAGCGTCTTGGCCGTGCACCCGACGTCGGTCAACTCGACGCCCGGCACCGCCAGGCCGAGCACAGCGGCGGCGTGCGCCATCCGGTGGTCGTCGTAGGTGCGGAACACTGCGCCGTGCAGCGGTTTGGGGGCGATCTCCAGCCCGTCGGGCAGCTCGGTCACCGCGGCGCCGAGCCCGGTCAGCTCGGCGGCGAGCGCCGCCAGCCGGTCGGTCTCGTGTCCACGGATGTGGGCGACGCCGGTCAGCCGTGACGGCGCGTCGGCGAGCGCGGCGAGCGCGGCGAGCACCGGAGTGAACTCGCTGACCTGGCGCAGGTCGACGGTGACGCCGCGCACCGTGCCGGTGCCCCGGACGGTCAGCCCGTTGCCGTCGACCGTGACCGAGCCGCCGAGCTGCTCGATCAGCTCGATCAGCAGGCCTACCGGCTGGGCGCTCTGCGCCGGCCAGTCGGCCAGCGTGACCGTGCCGCCGGTGACCAGCGCGGCGGCGAAGAAGGGCAGCGCGCCGGACAGGTCGGGCTCGATCGGCCAGTCCCGCCCGCGCAGTTCGCCCGGCTCGACCCGCCAGGTCTGTGGCACCGAGTCGTCCACCACCGCGCCGGCGGCGCGCAGCATCTCGACGGTCATCGCGATGTGCGGGGCGGACGGCAGCACCGCCCCGGTGTGTCGGACCAGCACCCCGCCGGTGAACCGGGGCGCGGCCAGCAGCAGCCCGGAGACGAACTGGCTGGACTTCGAGGCGTCGACCTCGACCGCACCGCCGGTGACCTGTCCGGTGCCGTGCACGGTGATCGGCAACCCGCCGGTCGGCGCGGCGTCGATGCGCAACCCGAGGTGGCGCAGGCCGTCGAGCAGCGGGCCGAGCGGGCGAGCCCGGGCTTGCGGGTCGCCGTCGAAGGTGACCGGACCGTCGGCCAGCCCGGCCACCGCCGGCAGGAACCGCATGATGGTGCCGGCGAGGCCGACGTCGACGTGTGTCGGGCCGTGCAGTGCGGCCGGGACGACCGGCCAGCGCTGCGCGGAGCCGGTCTCGATCCCGGTGCCCATCGCGGCCAGGCCGGCGGCCATCAGCGTGGTGTCCCGAGCCCGGAGCGGGCGGACGACGCTGCCGGGGGCGGTGCCGAGCGCACTCAGCACCAGGGCGCGGGCGGTCATCGACTTCGAGCCGGGCAGTCGGAGGGTGGACCGGATCGGCCCGGCGGCGCGGGGTGCGGTCCATGGCTGGTGCGGCGGGACACTGCTGAGTTCAGGCACCCGTACAGTGTGCCAACCACGCCGGGCCGACCAACTAGCCTGGGCACCATGTGCGGGCGGTACGCGACCACGCGCAGCGCGGCGGATCTCTCCGCGTTGTTCGAGGCGCTGGACGACACGGGCGGCTCGCTGGCGGCCGACTACAACGCGGCACCCACCGATCCGGTGCCCATCGTGCGGCTGTCCCGAGGTGACCGGACCGACCAGCCGCAGCCGGTAGCCGAGCCGGCGGTTGCCCGACGGGTGGTGAGCGTGGCCCGGTGGGGCCTGGTGCCGCCGTGGGCGGCCGACCCTCGGATCGGCACCCGCATGATCAACGCGCGGTCGGAGACGGTCGCGTCCAGTAGGGCGTTCGCGCCGTCGTTCGCCCGTCGTCGCTGTCTGGTGCCGGCCGACGGCTGGTACGAGTGGGTACGCCCGGCCGGTGTCCGGCGCGGTGGCGGGCAGCCGTACTTCATGACCCCGGTCGACGGCCGGGTACTGGCGTTCGCCGGTCTCTGGTCGGTTTGGGGCCGGCCGGACCCAATGATCACGAGCAGTGTGATTACCACCGCGGCGGTCGGGCCGCTCGCCGAGGTTCATGATCGAATGCCGCTGTTGCTGCCGGAGGACCGCTGGGCCGAATGGCTCGACCCGGAAGTGGACGGCACCGCCCTGCTGGCTGCGCCGAATGACAATTACCTGGACTGCATCGAGATTCGGCCGGTGGGTACGACGGTGGGCAACGTCCGTAACAACGGCGCTGAACTGGTGCGACGGGTAGCTCCGGGGAGCGGGTCGGGGCCGGCCGGTCCGGCGCCGCATCCGGAGCTCTTCTGAGCCTGCGGATGGTACCGCTCCCAGGCTCGGCGGTGACGCCGGGGTCCTACTTCCGGTGATCAGCCGACCGCGCGGGCGGGGGTTTGCCAGTGTTGGGACCGAATCGCCGGGACGTATTTTCCCCAGAATCGATGCAGGCCCTTGTCTATGCCTGCCGAAGTGCGATAGAAACCAGCGCCGACAGTGGATTCCGATTCGCCGCAAACCAACGACGTTGATCATTGTCTTAGATCCCACGGGGGAGGTGGGTAATGACCCGGGCGCGAATGCCCCGTCCACATGAGGTCGCAGCCGCGCGGCGCGACCCCAGGCTGCTCACAGCGATGGCGGAACGCCGCCTCGACGAAGCCTGGCGGACTCGCGGGGTCTGTCAGAGCGTCGACCCGGAGACGTTCTTCCCCGCGCCGAGCGAACCGGCCGATGCCGCAGTCGCGCTCTGCCGTACCTGTCCGGTCCAGGGGCCGTGCCTGGCCTGGGCACTCGACGCCGGGGACAGCCACGGCGTCTGGGGGGCGACGACCCCGCGGGAACGCCGAGCCATGCAGGTGGCCTGGCGGGGCTCCGGCGATGGTCCGGATCCCGGTCCGGTCGACGAAGCCGGCCCGCCGGTCCGCGACCGGTTACTCACCCTGGTGCCGCTGAGCTGATCGGGGCGTTGCCAGGCGGGTACGCCCGGCGACCACGGCACAATGGTCCGGTGAAGCGAAGCGACCCGGACCAGCCGAAGGCGATGGACCCGGGTGAACCGGTGGGCCGGGGCGAGCCGGCCGACCCGGGCGCACCCGTGGACCCGGGCGCTGACCGGCGGTCGGTGCCGACGCCGCGCGGCACCGCCTGGGTCGACCTGACGGTGCCGCCGGTGCCCCCGGCCGGTCTGCTGGTGCTCGGGCACGGTGCCGGCGGTGACGTGACCGCCGCCGACCTGTCGGCGCTGCGCTCGGCGGCGTCCCGGGCAGCGGTGGCGGTGGCCCTGGTCACCCAGCCGTACCGGGTCGCCGGTCGGCGGGCTCCCGCGCCGGCACACCACCTGGACGAGGCCTGGCATGCCGTGGTCACCGAGACGGTCGCCGGATTCACCCCCGCGCCACCGCTGATCGTCGGCGGACGGTCCAGCGGCGCGCGGGTGGCCTGCCGTACGGCTGCGGCGGTGCACGCCGACGCGGTCGTTGCCCTCGCCTTCCCGCTGCACCCGCCCGGGCGGCCGGAGCGGACCCGGGCGGACGAGCTCGACACCGGCCGGCCGACGCTGGTGGTGAACGGCGATCGCGACCCGTTCGGGGTGCCGCCCCCGGCGGCCGGCCGCGACGTGGTGATCAGGCCGGGTGAACGGCACGATCTGCGGGTCGACCCGGCCGGCACGGCCGACGTGGTGGTCGACTGGCTGGTCCGGCACGGCTGGGCGGGCCGGTGACCGCACGCCCCGGGCCGTGTCCGGTGCCCGGTAGCCGTCGTTGCATCGGATGTCCGCGACGCCGAGCCGGCGTCCGGAGCGCCGCGGTGGCGACACCGCCGCGGGAACTCCCAGGCCCTTCCCGGTTCCGGAGCCCGTCACCGGGTTCCGGGGCCGGGACGGGTTGGAATGCGTTACCACCCGGCCCGCGTTACTACCCCGGGAGCTCAGTCTCGACGAAGGGGTGGAACCGGTGCGCATCCACATACGCGGCGCGACGCAGCCTGCGGGCCAGCACGACGGGGGCCGTCGGCTGCGGGACGCCTTCGAATGGTCACCCGAGTTGCGGCCCCTGGAAGGGCTCGCCGCGCCGGGGCCGTTCCGACCCCATGGACCGGTCCGGCCGGCGTCAGCCACCCGGCGGGTCGGTGAGTCGACCTTGCGCCGGACAGGTCAGCCTGCCACACGACCGGTGAGTACGGGCACACCTGGCCGAACCGCGACGGCCGGTCAGCCTTTGCGCGTATCCTCGGCGGGACAGTCGAGGGGGGACGAGCGGTTGACCCGATCAGAGCGGACAGACGAGCGGCGCGCGCGGTTCGAGCGTGACGCATTACCCTTCGTCGATCAGTTGTACGCGGCCGGGCTGCGGATGACCCGTAACCCGGCCGACGCCGAGGACCTGGTGCAGGAGACGTACCTCAAGGCGTTCTCCGCCTTCCACCAGTTCGAGGAGGGCACCAACCTCAAGGCCTGGCTCTACCGCATCCTGACGAACACCTACATCAACTCCTACCGTCGGCGGCAGCGCCAGCCGGTGCAGGCGCCGACCGAGGAGATCACCGACTGGCAGCTCGCCGCCGCCGAGTCGCACACCTCCAGCGGACTGAAGTCCGCCGAGACCGAGGCGCTGGAGCGGCTGCCGGACAGCGATATCAAGCAGGCCCTGCAGCAACTGCCGGAGGATTTTCGGCTCGCCGTCTACCTTGCCGACGTCGAGGGCTTCTCCTACAAGGAGATCGCCGACATCATGGGGACTCCGATCGGGACGGTCATGTCCCGGTTGCACCGCGGGCGGCGGAATCTGCGCGGGATGCTGGAGCGCTACGCCTCCGACCGAGGCCTCAACCGGGTCCACTCGACCAAGCCCGCCGCGGCCGGCCAGGAGGTGTGACGATCGTGCAAGGCGGTGACTCGTTCGACCAGGACTGCCGTCAGGTGCTCGCCGAGGTCTACCTGTACCTGGACCTGGAGTGTGCCGAGGAGCGGCGGGAACTCATCCGGCACCACCTCGACGAGTGCTCCCCGTGCCTGCGGGAGTACGGCATCGAGCAGGAGGTCAAGGCACTCGTCGCGCGTTGCTGTGGCAACGAGACGGCGCCGGCCGAGTTGCGGGACCGGCTGCGCGCCAAGCTCAGCGAGTTCGTGTTCGACACGGACTCGCGGGAGTACCTGCCGGACTGACCCTGCTGCGGGCCGCCGGTCGGGTGGCCCGACCGGCGACCCACCGGCATCAGGAGTTGGGGCGCTTGCCGTGGTTGGCGGCGCTCTTCTTACGTGCCTTCTTCTTACGAGCCTTCTTGGCCATCGGTCCTCCCGTCGGACGGTGTCTCCCGTAGACCGGGAGCTGACCCGTTGATGCTAGGCCGGTCCGGTGAGCGGCATGCGCGACGGGCACGTCATTGGATACCTTTCGCATGTCGCAACCGGCACATCGGGACGGGCCGGTGGTTACGGGACGGGCCGGCCGGTGGGCCGGCGCGAGGGATGGACCGGCCGGCGAGCCGGGCGTACGGAGGAGGGTCGGCCGATGGCCGAAGAGATCCGGGCCGAGATGGTAGCCAACGTCTGGAAGGTGGTGGTCACCGCCGGTGACACCGTTTCCGACGGCGACACCCTGGTGATCCTGGAGTCGATGAAGATGGAGATCCCGGTGGTCGCCGAGTCCGACGGGGTGGTGCAGAAACTCGCCGTCGACGAGGGCGACGTGGTCCAGGAAGGCGACCTGATCGCGGTCATCGAATAGGTTTCTCGCGGACCGGTCGACTTCTTGCGGACCGGTCGGACGGGAGATCGCGTGCGGCCGGACGGGGATCAGGCTCGGCCCAGCAACCGACGGATCAGACCGGGCCGGCGCTGGCGTGGGATTCGCGCCGACCGGCCGGCGATCCGGCGTGCTGTGCTGGCGGTGTCCGGGTCCAGCTCCGGGGTCGCCAAGGCCAGCTGGGCCAACGACCACAGGATCGGCACGGTACGGTGCCCGGCGACCTCCACCGCGTCGGCGAGCCGCTCCGCCACCACCCGGGCCACGTCCGGGCGTACCTCCGGATCCACCCAGGCGGCGGTGACCAGGGCGAACAGTGCGGCCTCGGCGGCCCAGTCCTCGACGCCCCAGGCCACGTCGACGAGCACCCGGCGCCGGGTCGAGCCGGGCCAGGGTTCGTCGGTGCGGTGGTGCAGCATGCCCAGGCAGGCCCACACCTGCACGCACCGCAGCCAGCCGGCCGGGTCGGTGCCGGCCGGATCCGCCGGCGGCGGTGGGTGTACCAGCAGGCCGAGCAGGTCGTCGGCGTCGAGGGTGGCCAGGATCACCGCGCTGTCGTACGCGGCCGGTGGGTGGTGCCAGACCGGCTGGGCGATCTGCCGGATTCGCTCGCACGCCTGCGGCGACGGGTGGTCCAGCGCCGGGTCGGCCTGCCAGCCGGCGTAGCGCCAGAGCTGCCGTACCGAGGTGCGGCGTGGCTGACGGGGATCCGGTGTCGGGGTCCGCTGCACGGTGACCGGTAGCCCGGGCAGGGCCGTTCCGAGCAGCCGCATCGCGCTGGGCGGCTCCGGCTGGCGCAGCGACAGCCGGGTCGGCACCAGCCCACGGGTGAGTGCCCGTTCGAGAGTGGCGACCACCGGTCCGCCGGCCGCCGGCAGCCGGGCCAGCCAGGGCCGGTCGTGACAGCACTCGGCCAGGTCATGGTGTTCGTGCGAGTCGTCCGGGTGGTCCCGCTGGAAGTCCGCCAGGGCGATCAGATGGCGCAGGTCGCCGTCCCGGCGGTAGCGCAGCCGGTACGCGGTGTGCACCGCGCAGTCGAAGGTGGGGTTGCGGGCCAGCGCCCGCTCGATCCAGTCGATCGCCTCGTCGAGGCGTCCCGCGTCGGCGAGGGTGCCGGCGATGTCGGCGTAGATGGACAGGTCGTCCGGGTCGTGGGCGCTCGCTCGGCGCAGGGCGGCGATCGCCGCACCGGTGCGCCCGGCGCTGCGGTACGCGTACCCGAGCCACACCTCGGCCAGCTTGGACGGCTCGGCGCGGACCCCCTGGCTCGCCCAGTCGAGCGCGGTGGCGATCTCCCCGAGCCGCCGGGCCAGCGCTGAACTGGCGCCGAGCAGCAGGCCGTGGTCGGGGTGTGCGGCGGTGGCGTGCCCGGCGAGCCGCAGGTACGGCAGCAGGGGCGGCCGGTCGGCGGCGGGTACCGGGTCCGGCACGCTGGCGCAGATCTGCATCAGCACGATGGCGATCTGGTCCGGGTCGAGCCGGGCCGGCAGGTCCTCGGCGCCAACCCAGGGCACCCCGGCCCAGTCCAGGGTCGGCGCGTGCCCGGTCGCGGCGGCCAGCAACTCGAGCCCTTCGCCGGCCCGGCCGGCGGCGGCCAGCAGATGCGCCCGGGCCACCACGGCACCGATGAAAACCTGCTCGTCCAGTGGGAACAGGTCGAGACCTCCGCCGGTGCGCGCAGCCAGCCGGGTGAGCATCTCATGCACCTCGGGCATGGTCGGCGCGTGCGTGATCGCACCGGCGACGTGGTCGGCGGCGTGCCGGTAGTCACCCTCGTCGAGTGCCATCCGGGCCAGTGCCAGCTCGCCCTCGGCCGCCAGCCGCGGGTCGTGCAATCCCTCGGACACGTTCTTCCGATCCTCGTAGCTGATCGTCCCCCCTGGCTCCGGCAGCCTAGGGCACGAAGCGCCAAACGTCGCACCCCTGCGTATTGCTGCTCGCTTCGTTGCCCGCAGCGGCTATAAAGTGCAAGAATGATCACCGTTCGAGCTGGACCGCGCAGACAGGGAGGCGTCGTGACGCAGCGGAAGCCAGTTTCGGACCAGCCTGGGACGGCTGACGGGACAGGTACCGCCCGGCCTGGCATTGGGATGGCTGCCGACATCGCCGAACAGCCGACCGGATACGCCCGCCTGCTGCAGCCGGCGTACGCCAACCCGATCGCCGAGGTGGCGGCGGCGATCGCCGGCCGCCGCCCGCGTCACGTGGTGTGCACCGCCCGGGGCACCTCCGACCACGCCGCGCTGTACGCCGCGTACCTGAGCGAGATCCGGCTCGGGCTGCCCGCCGGGCTGGCCTCACCGAGCGCCGTGACCCTCTTCGGTGCCCGCCCCGACCTGCGGGACGCGCTCGTCGTCGGGGTCAGCCAGAGCGGCGGCTCACCGGACCTCGCCGAGGTGTTGGCGGTGGCCCGGGAGCAGGGCGCGCTGACCGTGGCGGTGACCAACACCCCCGAATCGCCGCTGACCGCCGCCGCCGAGCTCACCGTCGACATCGCCGCCGGCTTCGAGCGGGCGGTCGCCGCCACCAAGACCTACACCGCCGAGCTGCTCGCCCTGCTGATGCTGGTCGAGGGGATCCGCGCCGGTGACGGGGCGTTGCCGCCCGCCGAGCGGACCGCCCTCGACGCCCTGCCCGCGCTCGCCGAGCGGGTGCTGACCGATCCCACTGCCGCCGAGCTGGCCCCGCGCTACCGGTTCGCCGCCCGGCTGGTCACCACGGGGCGCGGGTACGGATACCCGACCGCGCGGGAGACCGCCCTGAAACTGATGGAGACGTCGTACCTGCCGGCGCTCGCCTTCTCCGGAGCCGACCTGCTGCACGGCCCGCTGGCGATGACCGACCCCGACGTACCGGTGCTCGCCGTGGTCGGCTCCGGGCCCGGCGGCACCGCCATGCGCGACGTGCTGCGCCGACTCGGCGAACGGCGGGCCGACGTACTCGCCATCGGGGCCGGGGCTGCCGCCATCGGGAGCGGCCCGACCGGCCCGGCCGCGGTGATCGGGGTGCCCGACGTCGACGAGCGGTACGCGCCGCTGCTGGACATCCTGCCCGCGCAGCAGTTGGCCCTGACTCTCGCGCTGGCCCGGGGCGAGGACCCGGACGCGCCCCGTGGGCTGGCCAAGGTCACCTCCACCCGGTGACGGCTGTGTCCGCGCCGCCGCCGCATGGCAGGCTACGAGGGTGTCCACCCTGCGTGATCTTGTCGAGGAGCACACCTCCCTGGGGCCGGTCGACATCGACCACCTGCACCGGCTCGCCGGAGAGTGGCAGCTACTCTCCGACCTGTCCTTCGCTGACCTGCTGCTCTGGGTGCCGGTCGACGCCGACAGCTCGTTCCTGTGCGTGGCCCAGGTGCGGCCCACCACGGCGCCGACCGCCTACCAGGACGACCAGGTCGGGCGGACGGTGGACGGCCCGGAGGTGGCGCACCTGACCATCGCCTACGACCAGGGTCGGATCTGGCGCGAGGGCGACCCGGTCTGGTACGGCAACACGCCGGCCCGGCACGAGGCGATGCCGGTCCGGATCCGCCCGGCCGTCGGGGAGACCGGGCGGGTGATCGCGGTGGTCGGCCGGGACACCAACCTGTCCACCGCCCGCAGCCCCAGTCAGCTCGAACTGAACTACCTGACCACCGCCGACGACCTCGCCCAGATGGTCGCCGACGGCACCTTCCCACCGGCTCGACACCCGGGCGAGACCACCTCGGCGCCCCGGGTCGGCGACGGGCTGATCCGGCTGGACGCCAGCGGCAAGACCACATACGCCAGCCCGAACGCCCAGTCGGCGTTTCGCCGCCTCGGCTTCTCTGCCCACCTGGTGGGTGAGGACCTCGCCGCGCTGTGCCACCGGCTCGCCGACGACCCGCTGGAAGGCACCGACGCGGCCAACCGGATGCTGGCCGCGCTGCGCGGCGAGGCGCCGGCCCGCAAGGAGATCGAGGCCCGTGGCGCCACCATGCTCACCCGGGCGCTGCCGTTGATGCCGGCCGGCGTGCCGATCGGTGCGCTGGTGCTGGTCCGCGACATCACCGAGGTACGCCGCCGGGACCGGGCGCTGATTACCAAGGACGCCACCATCCGGGAGATTCACCACCGGGTGAAGAACAACCTGCAGACGGTGGCGGCGCTGCTGCGGCTGCAGGCCCGTCGGGTGGAGCAGCCGGCGGCGCGGGCGGCCCTGGAGGAGTCGGTACGCCGGGTCGCGTCGATCGCCCTGGTGCACGAGACCCTCGCCATGTCCAGCGACGAGGCGGTTGAGTTCGACGGCATCCTGGACCGGGTCGCCAGCGCCGCCACCGAGGTCGCCGCCACCGAGGTCGAGGTGGTGATGCGCCGGGAGGGCACCTTCGGCGTACTGCCGGCGGAGATCGCCACCTCACTGGTGATGGTGCTCAACGAGCTGCTGCTCAACGCGGTCGAGCACGGCTTTTCCCCGGCCGGCGAGGGCGGCGGAGGGTCGCCGTCGGCCGCCGAGGTGATGGTGACGGTGCACCGGTTCCGCAAGCAGCTGCACGTAACGGTCGTCGATAACGGTCGGGGTCTGCCGGCGGAGTTTGACGCGACCGTGGGCGGCCGGCTCGGCCTGCAGATCGTGCGGGCCCTGGCCACCGGCGAGCTGCGCGGCACCATCGAGCTGCGCAACCGCGCGGGCGGCGGCACCGAGGCGGTGCTGGTGGTCCCGCTGACCCGCAGGTGATCCCCGGACCCCGTCGGCCCGCAGGTGAGCCGGCCCACAGCCCGCCCGTCATGTGGGACATTGGCTACGGTGCGCTGGTCTGACCGGTACGGATGTGGCAACATTCGTGCTATGACCGCTGCCGTTGAGCGCCGCTTCGTGGCCCGCCGCCACGTTGATTACGGCCGCGTCCGCAGCGCCATCTGTCCGGCCGACTGAGGCACGCCCGACCTTTTTGTGTTCCGGGCGGCATTCCGCGCCGGCCTCCTCCCTGGCCCACTCGTCGACGACGACGCAGGCGCCCGTGCCGCCCACCGAGATCGACCCGCAGACACGGAGGACGCCGCGATGGCGCGCAGCAGCACCCCGACCCGACCCGGCCGCCGGCGCGGCGAGGGACAGTGGGCGCTCGGGCACCGCGAGCCGCTCAACCCCAACGAGCGGTCCAAGAAGGACGACGATCCGCTCAATGTCCGGGCCCGGATCGAGACCATCTACGCCCACCGGGGGTTCGCCTCGATCGACCCGGCCGACCTGCGCGGCCGGTTTCGCTGGTGGGGCCTGTACACCCAGCGCAAGGCGGGCATCGACGGCGGGCGTACCGCCGTGCTGGAGCCGCACGAGCTGGAGGACGAGTACTTCATGCTCCGGGTGCGTATCGACGGTGGCCAGCTGAACCTGGCTCAGCTGCGTACCATCGCCGACATCTCGCAGCGGTACGCCCGAGACACCGCCGACGTCACCGACCGGCAGAACATCCAGCTGCACTGGATCCGGGTTGAGGACATGCCGGCGATCTGGAAGGCGCTTGATGACGTCGGGCTGGAAACCACCGAGGCGTGCGGCGACTGCCCCCGGGTCGTGCTCGGCAGCCCGGTCGCCGGCGTTGCCGCCGCCGAGAAGATCGACCCCACCCCGGCGATCGACGAGATCGTCCGCCGGTACGTGGGCAGCAAGGAGTTCTCCAACCTGCCCCGCAAGTTCAAGTCGTCGATTTCCTGGCTGGCCGACACGCCGTACGAGGTCAACGACATCTCGTTCGTCGGTGTCGATCACCCCGACCACGGCCCCGGGTTCGACCTGTGGGTCGGTGGTGGGCTGTCCACCAACCCGATGATCGCCCAGCGGCTCGGCGTCTGGGTGCCGCTGGCCGAGGTGCCGGACGTGTGGGCCGGCGTGGTCGGCATCTTCCGCGACTACGGCTACCGTCGACTGCGGCACCGGGCCCGACTGAAGTTCCTGGTCGCCGACTGGGGCACTGAGAAGTTCCGCGAGGTGCTGGAGAAGGAGTACCTGGGCCGCACCCTGCTCGACGGGCCGGCTCCGGAGCTGCCGGCCAAGCCGATCGACCACATCGGGGTGCACCCGCAGGCCGACGGCCGCCGCTACGTCGGGGTCGCTCCGGTGGTCGGGCGGGTTTCCGGCAGTCAACTCGCCGCCTTGGCCGACCTGGCCGCCGAGCACGGCTCGGACCGGGTACGGCTCACCCCGTACCAGAAACTGCTGGTGCTCGACGTCGCGCCGGACCGGGTCGAGTCGCTGGTCACCGGGATGCGCGCGATCGGCCTGGAGGCCAGGCCGTCCACCTGG
Organism: Micromonospora sp. LOL_015; assembly: GCF_048060275.1. Taxonomy (NCBI): domain Bacteria; kingdom Bacillati; phylum Actinomycetota; class Actinomycetes; order Micromonosporales; family Micromonosporaceae; genus Micromonospora; species Micromonospora sp. LOL_015. The sequence continues at coordinate 19,889 of NZ_JBHMIO010000031.1, read as the reverse complement.
CGGCGCGGCACGATGGCCTGCACCGGGATCGAATTCTGCAAGCTGGCCATCGTCGAGACCAAGCGGCGCGGCGAGGAGCTGGTGGCTCACCTGGAGCAGCGACTGGCCTCGGCCGGCCTCGCCGAGGACGCCGACATATCGATTCACATCAACGGCTGCCCGAACGCCTGCGCCCGAACCCAGGTCGCCGACATCGGGCTCAAGGGCCAGCTGGTCGTCGGGCCGGACGGCCAGCAGGTCGAGGGTTACCAGATCCATCTCGGCGGTGGCCTGGGCATGGCCCAGGGGCAGACCGCCGGCTTCGGGCGCAAGGTGCGGGGTCTCAAGACCACCGCCGACGAGCTGCCCGAGTACGTCGAACGCGTGGTCCGCCGCTACCTGGCCGGCCGTACCGACGGCGAGACGTTCGCCAGGTGGGTCGTCCGGGCCGACGAGGAGGAGTTGCGATGAACGAGCGAGGTGAGGTGTGGTGAGCACCGGGACACGCGCGGCACCGCTCTACTGCCCCTACTGCGGAGAGGAGAACCTCCGCCCGCACGCCGACGCGCACACCGCCTGGGAGTGCCACGACTGCGCCCGCGTCTTCACCGTCAGGTTCACCGGACTGCTGGCCCGCAGGGAGGTGTCCCGATGAGCCCGGTGCTCGCCGCCGACCTGAACCTGATCCGGCTCGGCCCGGCCGCCGACCGGCCGCCGACCCGGCGCAGCCCTGCCGAGCTGCGGGCTCTCGCCGAACACGCCGGTCGGGAGTTGGCGGGCGCGCCGGCCGAGGAGGTCGCCCGGTGGGCGGTGCAAACCTTCGGCGACCGGTTCTGCGTGACCAGTTCGATGGCGGACGGAGTGCTGGCGCATCTGGTCTCCCGGGTGGCGCCCGGCGTCGACGTGGTCTTTCTCGACACCGGGCTGCACTTTCCGGAGACGCTGCGGGTCCGCGATCAGGTGGCCGCGACCATGCCGGTGAACTTGCGGTCGATCCGGCCCCGGATGACCGTCGGCCAGCAGGACGGTGAGTTCGGTCCCCGGCTGTTCAACCGGGCGCCCGACGAGTGCTGCGCGCTGCGCAAGGTCGAGCCGCTGGAGCGGGCGCTCGGCGACTATGACGCCTGGGCCGCCGGGCTGCGCCGTGACGAGTCGCCGACCAGGGCCAACACCCCGGTGGTCGGGTTCGACGCCCGACGCGGCCGGGTCAAGGTGAATCCGATCGCGGCGTGGACCCAGGCGGACGTGGACGCCTATGTGTCCCGGTGGAACATCCCGGTCAACGAGCTGTTCAAGCAGGGCTATACCTCGATCGGCTGCTGGCCGTGCACCCGGCGCACCACCGCCGGCGAGGACCCACGGGCCGGCCGCTGGGCGATGTTCGAGAAGACTGAGTGCGGCCTGCACTCATGACCGGACCGATCGTGCTGGTGGCGCACGGCAGCCGGGACCTGCGGGCCGCGACGGTGACCCGGGCGCTGGTTCGGGCAGTAGCCGCAGCCCGGCCGGGGGTCGACGTCCGGGCCTCCTACCTGGACCACGCCGGACCACGCCCCGGGACGGTACTGGCCGACCTGCAGGCTGCCGGCTATCCGGAGGCGACGGTGGTGCCGCTGCTGCTGACCGAGGCGTTCCACGGCCGGACGGACATTCCCGAGGTGGTGCGGGCCGCGTACCGGGACGGGTTGCGGATGCCGGTGACGACGACGCAGGTGCTCGGCCCGTCGGTCGGCTCCGGCGCGGTGGACCCGCTGTTGACGGCCGGGCTGCGGCGGCGACTCGCCGAGGCCGGCTCCGGCTGGGACGCCGTGGTGCTGGCTGCCGCTGGCACCCGGTCGGCTGCAGCCCGGGAGACGGTGGCGGTGGCCGCGACGGCGTTCGGTGCCGAGGTCGGGGTGCCCTGCGTCGAAGGGTTCGCGTCGGCGGCACCGCCGACCGCCGGGGCGGCGGTCGAGACCCTGCGTGCGGCGGGTGCCCGGCGGGTCGCGGTGGCCGCGTACTTCTTGGCACCGGGCCTGCTCTACGACACGGCGATGGCGTCGGCCCGGCAGGCCGGCGCGGTCTGTGCGGCGGCACCGCTGGCCGGCGCGCCGGAACTAGCCCGGCTGGTACTGCGGCGGGTCGACCGGGTGGCCGCGCCGGTACTGATTAAGTGAGGCGCCGCGCACCGCAGCGGTTGCCGGGTCACGGCAGCCGGAGTGCAGGTACGTACGACGGCGCCCCGGGGACAGCCCCGAGGCGCCGTACGAACGTCGCTTGGTGGTCGTCGGGTGGGTCAGGCAGTTTGAGCGCGCAGGACGCGCAGTCCGCCGCGACGCTTGACGGCGCGCCGCTCCTCTTCACTCATCCCGCCCCAGACGCCAGCGTCCTGTCCGGACTCCAGCGCCCACTGCAGGCACTGGTCGGTCACGGAGCAGCGCCGGCAGACAGCCTTGGCCTGCTCGACCTGCAGGATCGCGGGGCCGGACGTCCCGATCGGGAAGAACAGCTCCGGGTCCTCGTCGCGGCAGACAGCATGGTGACGCCAGTCCATGGCGGCAACACTCCTCATTCTGGATCGGTGGCGGTAAATGCTCCGGTTTTTCTTTATGCGCCCGCGCAGTCGGCCACAACGGATTGCATCCGTCGGATCGGCAGCGCGTGAGCAGGCGTAAGCCTGTGGAACGTTGCTCCTAGCTGCCGCGTGGCGAGCGCATCCAGGCAACGTCCCGGGTGAATCGGTCCGCTTGTGAATACTTTCACGAACCCCTGCGATGTCAAGGGTAGCGCTCAGAAAAAGTCCAATCGGGTGAGCAACGTCACGACCTATTTGTCCGTTTTCTGACGCTCACCGACACCCGGAGTGCGACAGTTGAGAATCAATGTAGTACGGTCCGCGCCACAGTGCAGGCATTTCAGCCCCGTGTCTTCCGTGCCTCCGGTCACGCTCCGCAGTCGAAACTCAGTTACGGAGCGTGTCAGAAGACCACCCGCAAGGCCCCTCGGACCGCCGTGAAACGGACTTTGAGCCGCTCCCCGAGATAATCGCCGTCGAGTTGGAAGGCCTGCGGTTGTGTTGCGGATAGCGTAAATTCGGACAAATCGTGCAGTTGGACGAGTTGGCGGCCGCGTGGATCCGGTCGGCTGGCGGCGATCTGGGCGAGAGTGCGGGTGGTGCTCGGCACATGCAATTGGCGAAGCGCCATCACGTCCAGGCCGAGATCGAAGGACGCCTCCGGATTCGGATTGATCGCCCGTTCACCTAAGAAGGTCCACGGCGCGGTGTTCTGGACCACGACGGTGGCGAGTTCGGCCGCCACCGGCTCGCCGGCCCGCTCCAACCGAATAGCCGGATGCCGCCGGTCCATGCCAATGAAGAACTCGCTGACCATCGAACGCAGGTAGAGCCCGACGGTCGACCGGCGCCCGCGCAGCCGGGCCCGCTCGACCTGCCGGATCACCGCCGCGTCCAGCCCCAGCCCAGCGCAGAAGGTGAAGTACCGGCCGTCGGCGCGGCCCAGACCGACGGTACGGAACCGCCCGGTCCGCAGACCCTCCAGCAGTACACTCGTCGCCTCCGGCCACTGCGGCGGCAGCCCCACCGCACGGGCGAAGACGTTCGTCGAGCCGAGCGGCACCACCGCCAGCGCCGGCAGCCGGTCCGCCGCCGGACCCGGCAGCGTCTCCCTCGCCGGAGCAGACGTCATCAGGCCGTTGACGGCCTCGTTCACGGTGCCGTCGCCGCCCAGCGTGACCACCACGTCAAAGTCGTCCTCAGCGGCCGCCCTGGCCAACGCGACGGCATGCCCGCGCCGGTGGGTGGACGCCACCGACAGGTCGACTTCGCTGCGCAGCGCCCGGACGATCACGTCCCGGGTGCGCTCGCTGGTGGTGGTGGCCTTCGGATTGACCACCAAGAGGGCCCGCATGGGCGGCACTTTATCGCGAGCTGTCGCGGGTATCGTGACGCCGTGACCATCGACGCACAGCCCACACCGGCGACCCTGCGGTGGGCGGTGTGGGCGTTGGCCGGGGAGGCGGTGGCCGTCGGGCTGGTCGCCGGCTACCTCGCGTACCAGGACGTCACCAGCGCCGCGACCGACCTCGTCTCGGCGCTGATCGTCACCGGGTTCGCCGTCGGCGGCGCGGTGCTGCTGGCGGTGCTGGCGCGTGCCGTGGCCCGCCGCCGCAGCGCGGCGCGGGCACCGGGCATCGTCGCGCAGTTGATGCTGCTACCGGTCGGCTATTACATGATCGTCGGCGGCCTGGCCTGGCTCGGCGTACCGCTGATCGCCCTCGGTCTGTTGGTGACGGCGCTGCTGGTGGCCCCGCCGACGACCCGGGCCTTCGGGCTGGAGTGACCAACCGAACACCGGCGGGACAACCGCCGGTGGAGAACTTTTTGCGGGGTCAGCGGCCGCCGGACCGGCGGGTGAGCAGTCTGATGCTGGCCTGGCCGCTGCTGGCGGTCGCCGACGCCGAGCTGGTCAGCGCCCGGAGCACCTTCCAGGCGAAGGAGGAGTCCGGTGGCAGTCGGGCACCGCGTACCGTCGCGACGGCGACCTCGACGGTCAGCGCGTCGTCGGTCACCGAGAACCGGCACTGCAGGTCCGCGTCGCGGGCGGCGACGGCGAGCAGCATGGCGCAGGCCTCGTCGACCGCGATCCGTAGATCCTCGATCTCGTCCAGCGCGAAGTGCAGGCGTGCGGCCAGCCCGGCCGTCGCGGTACGCAGCACGCTCAGGTAGCCGCCGTCGGCAGGCACGGTGAGCAGCACCACGTCATCGTCGACGGTCGGCTCGGATTGTGTGACCAGCGAACTCATCCCGGATACCCCCGCCTGGACTCTACCGGTTGACGTCTATCCCTGCGGTGTCATCCGGAGTGATTCGTCGTCCGACCGAGCCGGGCGGGTGGTACGCGGCACCTGCCACGCCTCGGCTGTGGCAGGGCGGCTCGTGCCCGGCGGAACCGGCCGGCCGGTGCGCATCGCGCACCGGCCGGACCGACAGATCATGCCTGCTTGGTCTCCCAGAAGATCTTCGCGATCTCGTCGATCTTGACCAGCAGCTCGTCCGCCTTGGCCGGGTCGACCGACGCCTTGGTCCCACCGCCGCCACCGGCGAGCTTGGTAGCCTCGTTGAACAGCTGGTGCAGCTGCGGGTACTTCTCGAAGTGCGGCGGCTTGAAGTAGTCGGTCCAGAGCACCCACAGGTGGTGCTTGACCAACTCGGAGCGCTGCTCCTTGATGATCAGCGCCCGGGTGCGGAACTCCGGGTCGGTGTTCGCCTGGTACTTCTCCGCGATCGCCTTGATGGATTCAGCCTCGATCCGGGCCTGCGCCGGGTCGTAGACGCCACAGGGCAGGTCGCAGTGGGCGCTGACCACCGTGCGCGGAGTAAACATGCGTAGAAGTCGCATCAGGACCCTCCGTGTGTTGGCCGGCGGCACGATCGCCGGCACGCGTAAGCTGGAGGATGATCCTCCCTGCCGACCCTATCGCGCATCGGGCTCGCGGACCTGGCGGGAGGTGCAAGTGCTTTCACCACTGTTCGCCGTGCTCGTGCACGGACCATCGATGGCCCCTACCTTGCGGCACGGCGACGCGCTGCTGGTCCGCCGGGGCGGGCGGGCGGTCCGCCCGGGGGACGTGGTGGTCGCCACCTTCCGGTCGCGTCCCGGACTGCTGGTGGTCAAACGGGTGGTACGGGCCGAGTCCGGCGGTTGGTGGTTGCGCGGGGACAACGATCTGGTGACCGACGACTCACGCGCCTTCGGTGTGGCCGACGTGCGTGGCCGGGTGCTGTGTCGCTACTGGCCGCGGCCACGCCGGGTGGGCCCGGGTCGCCGACTGCTGTGAATCACTTCGCAGGAAATCGTGCTGTGTGACACTATGCTCGACACGGAATCCGGGTGACCCCCGCAGCGCCTCGCCGGTCAACGCTGACCTCGCGCCGAGCCGGCGGCTATTTGTCACGCTCAACGGCTCTGGAGTCACCATGTCTACTGTGGCAATTTCTGACCCGGTCTTCGACCTGCATCGGGGCGGCAAGATGGCGATCATGCCCACCGTCGCGCTGGCCGACCGGGAGGACCTTTCACTCGCGTACACGCCGGGGGTGGCCCGGGTGTGCGAGGCGATCGCCGCCGATCCGACCCTGGTCGACGACTACACCTGGGTGTCGCACACGGTCGCGGTGGTCACCGACGGCACCGCGGTGCTTGGCCTCGGTGACATCGGCCCACGCGCCGCGATGCCCGTCATGGAGGGCAAGGCGGTGCTGTTCAAACAGTTCGGCGACGTCGACGCGGTGCCGATCTGTCTGGACACCCGGGACATCGACGCGATCGTGGCGACGGTCACCGCCCTGGCGCCATCGTTCGGCGGGATCAACCTGGAGGATATCAGCGCGCCACGCTGCTTCGAGATCGAGCGCCGCCTCGACGAGGCGCTGCCGATCCCGGTCTTCCACGACGACCAGCACGGCACGGCGATCGTGGTGCTGGCCGCCCTGCGCAACGCGGTCGCCCTGCTGGACCGCAAGCTCGGCGACCTGCGGGTGGTGATCAGCGGTGCCGGCGCGGCCGGCGTCGCGGTGACCCGGATGCTGATCGCCGGCGGCGTCGACCCGGCGAAGACCGTGGTCTGCGACTCGCGCGGCATCATCCACTCCGACCGGGCGGACCTCACCGGCGTCAAGGCCGAGCTGGCCGCGATGACCGCCGCCTGTGCCGGTGGCATCGCCGACGCGCTGGTCGGCGCCGACGTGCTGATCGGCCTCTCCGGCGGGCAGATCGACGAATCGGCGGTCGCCGGCATGGCACCCGGCGGGGTCGTCTTCGCGCTGGCCAACCCGACGCCGGAGGTCCACCCGGAGATCGCCCACCGGTACGCCGCCCTGGTGGCCACCGGCCGCAGCGACTTCCCCAATCAGATCAACAACGTGCTGGCCTTCCCCGGCGTGTTCCGGGGGGCCCTGGACGCCGGTGCCACCCGGATCACCGAGGGGATGAAGGTGGCCGCCGCCGACGCGATCGCCGGCGTCGTGGCCGACCTGCTGCAACCGGAGGCGTTCGTGCCGTCGGCACTCGATCCTCGGGTCGCGCCGGCGGTCGCCGCGGCGGTCGCCGCCGCCGCCCGCCGCGACGGCGTCGCCCGTCGCTGACCTGCCGTGCCGGCCGGAACGCACGGCGCGCCGGCCGGCACCACGGCTGCTAGCGTGCGGTGCATGCGAGCTGTCTTCGCCTCGACCGTCGACGCCGACGACCCGCTTGCCGCGCTGCGCGTCGGTGAGCTGCCCGAACCGGACCTGCCCGCCCCGGACTGGACGGTGGTCGAGGTCCGGGCCAGCTCCCTTAACCACCACGACCTGTGGTCGCTGCGCGGCGTCGGGCTGCCCGCCGACCGGCTGCCGATGATCCTCGGTTGTGACGCCGCCGGGGTCGACGACGCCGGCAACGAGGTCGTCGTCCACTCGGTGGTGCCCGATCCGGCGGACCCGCGCGGCATGTCGATCCTGTCCGAGCGCTACCCGGGCACGTTCGCCGACCGGGTAGCGGTGCCCCGGTCGAACCTGATCCCGAAACCCGCCGGGCTGACCTTCACCGAGGCGGCCTGTCTGCCCACCGCCTGGCTGACCGCGTACCGGATGCTGACCACCCGGGGCCGGGTCGACCAGGCCGAGTCGGTGCTGGTCCAGGGGGCGGGCGGTGGGGTGGCGACCGCGGCCGTGGTGCTGGCCGTCGCGTTGGGCAAGCGGGTCTACGCGACCAGCCGGGACGCCGAAAAGCGGGAGCGGGTGGCCGCGCTCGGTGCCACCGCCCTGGCGCCGGGCAGCCGACTGCCGGAGCGGGTCGACGTGGTGATTGAGACCGTCGGTGCGGCCACCTTCGACCATTCGATGAAGTCCGCCGCGCCCGGTGCCCGGATCGTCGTGTCCGGTGCCACCAGCGGCCACCTGCCCGCCGTCGACCTGCGCCGGGTGTTCGCCATGCAGCTGGAGATCCTCGGCACCTCGATGGGCACTCCCGACGAGCTGCGGGATCTGCTGGCGCTGTGCGCGCAGCGGGGCATCCGGCCGGTCGTCGACACCGAGTACGGCTTCAGCGAGGTGCGCGACGCGTTCACCCGGCTGCACGCCGGTAGCACGTTCGGCAAACTGGTGCTCGACCACCCGCGTTGACGAGCCGCATCACCAACGGGCCGGGTCAGAGCTGGTCGTCGAAGACGGCGATCCCGGCCGGCGGGTCGTCGGTCAGCCGCTGCCGGGCGGCGTCGTCGCCGTACAGCGTCCACCGCAGGAAGTCGGTGCTGGTGCCGAGCACCACGTCGTACGCCGGGTTGCCGGGCCGCAGCAGCGACTGACCATGGTCGCCGTCGGGCAGGCTCAGCATCGCCTTCGGCCACGGCACCCGGTCGTACGCAGCCTTGCCCGACGCGTACGACACCACCTCGTCCAGCTCGCCATGGATGAACAGCTGCGGGGCGGCGGCCCCGCTGAACGCCGTACCGACGCCGAGCGCGCTGCCGGCCAGCACGACGCCGGCGTCCAGCCGGTCGTCCCGGGCGGCGGTGAACAACCCGACGGTGGTGATACCACCGGCCGAATGCCCGGCGGCGGCGACGCTTTCGACGTCGAGCCGGCCGGCGAACTCGTCACCGTCGCGGCCGTCGAGCGCCAGCAACTCGTCCAGTACGTGCGACGCGTCGGCCGGCTGGTTGAGCACGTCCAGTGCGTTGCCACCGGAGCCGCCCTGGCTGGTGAACGGGTAGGTCGGGGCGGCGACGACGAACCCGGCCGCCGCCCACTCGGACAGCACCGTACGGTAGTCGGCCGGCTTGCCGCCGAGGCCGTGGCTGAACAGCACCACCGGGTACGGGCCGTCCCCGCCGACCGGGTACCAGACGGTGACCGGCAGCGGCCGGTCACCACGGTTCAGATCAAGGGTGCGGGTCCCGACGTCGAGTCGCCGCGTCGGTGCCGGTCGGCCGGGCCGCTGGTCAGGCTGCGCCGACGTCGAGTCAGGCTGTCCCGCCGCCGCAGCGGTCTGCGTCCTCGTCGGGTCGTCGGCCACCGGGCCGGGCGCGGCGGCGGTGCCGCATCCGGCCAGCGAGGTGGTGAGCAGACCGACGATGAGCAGGCCGGCTACCGCCGGACGGAAGTCACGCATTGGACGATTGTTGCCGGCATCCGCCGAGTCGACCACCGGCTCGCGCCGGCCGGTCGTGGCAGCGTCCGGCCGACTTCGCTAGGGTTTTCGTCATGTCTGACGAGTACGTCGATCCGAGCGGCAACACCGAGGCCTTCCGGGCCTTCCAGACCTCGCCGCAGCCGGTCGCCGACCAGCCGTCCCGGCTGCCGCTGATCATCGGTGTCGCGGTCGCGGTCGCGGTGGCGATCGTGGTCGCGATCGCCCTCTGGCTGGTGCTCTGATCCTTCGCTGGCCGGCCCCGACCCGGCACCCGTGACCCGGGTCGGCCCGGAGTCAGCCGTTGGTCAGCACCGCCCGCGTCTGACTGGCGATCTCGTACTCCTCGTCGGTGGGGACCACCCACACCTGCGCCGGCGTGCCGTCCGGGGAGATCATTCGCTCGCCGCGACCCTCGTCGTTGCGCCGCGCGTCGACCTGGACACCGATCCGGTCGAGCCCGGCCAGCGCCGCCGCCCGCACCGGGGCGGCGTTCTCGCCGACCCCGGCGGTGAAGACGATCGCGTCGACCCGACCGAGCAGTGCGTGGTACCCGCCGACGTAGAACCGGATCCGGGCACAGTAGATGTCGAAGGCGAGCCGGGCCGCCGGATCCCCGTCGGCGCGGCGGCGCAGCACCTCGCGCATGTCGCCAACCCCGGTCAGCCCGACCAGGCCGCTGCGCTGGTTTAGCAGCCGGTCGACGTCGGTGGTCGACCAGCCGGCCACCCGTTCCAGGTGAAACACCACCGCCGGGTCGAGGTCGCCACTGCGGGTGCCCATCACCAGACCCTCCAACGGTGACAGCCCCATCGAGGTGGCCACGCTGCGGCCACCGGCCACCGCGCAGGCGCTGGCCCCGTTGCCCAGGTGCAGGGTGATCACATCGACGTCGGCCGGTGCCCGGCCGAGCAGGGCGGCGGCCCGCCGGGACACGTACGCGTGCGAGGTGCCGTGGAACCCGTACCGGCGGATGCCGTACCGCTGCGCGGTGTCGGCGTCGATCGCGTAGCTGGCCTGCTCCGGCGGCAGGGTGCGGTGGAAGGCGGTGTCGAAGACCGCGACCTGCGGCACACCGGGCAGCAGCCGGCGGGCCTGGGCGATCCCGATCAGGTTGGCCGGGTTGTGCAGCGGAGCGAGCGGCACCAGCCGCTCGATCTCGGCGACCACCTGGTCGGTGATCAGCGTCGGCTCGGCGAACCGGACACCGCCGTGCACCACCCGGTGCCCGACCCCGCCGAGCCCGGTCAGGTCGACCCGTTCGGCCATCAGCCGCAGCGCGGCCGCATGGTCGGCCGGCCCGCCACCGGGCTCGCCGATCCGTTCCACGGTGCCCTTGTCGACCACCTTGTCGCCGTCGAAGAGCTGGTATTTCAGCGACGACGAGCCGCAGTTGAGCACCAGGATCCGGGCCACGTCGCTCATCGCGCGGCCGCCTGGATCGCGGTGATCGCCACGGTGTTGACGATGTCGGGCACGGTGGCTCCCCGGGACAGATCGTTGACCGGCCGGCGCAGACCCTGCATGACCGGCCCGACGGCGACCGCACCGGCCGACCGCTGCACCGCCTTGTAGGTGTTGTTGCCGGTGTTCAGGTCGGGGAAGACGAAGACGGTGGCCCGCCCGGCGACGTCGCTGCCGGGCAGTTTGGTGGCGGCGACCGTCGGGTCGATCGCCGCGTCGTACTGGATCGGGCCCTCGACCAGCAGGTCCGGGCAGCGCTTGCGGACCAGGTCGGTGGCGGCGGCGACCTTGCGGACGTCGTCGCCGCTGCCGGACGTCCCGGTGGAGTAGGACAGCATGGCGACCCGTGGCTCGATGTCGAACCGGGCGGCGGTCTGTGCCGAGCTGACCGCGATGTCGGCCAACTGGTCGGCGTCCGGGTCCGGGTTGACCGCGCAGTCGCCGTACACCAGCACCCGGTCGGCGAGCAGCATGAAGAACACGCTGGACGCGACCGACACGTCCGGCAGCGTCTTGATGATCTCGAAGGCGGGACGGATCGTCGCGGCGGTGGTGTGGGTGGCCCCGGAGACCATGCCGTCGGCGTGCCCGACGTGCACCATCATCGTGGCGAAGTAGTTGACGTCGCCCATCACGTCGTGCGCCAGCTCCCAGGTGACGCCCTTGTGTCGGCGCAGCTCGGCGTACCGGGACGCGAAGTCGTCGCGCCAGGGGCTGACCGCCGGGTCGACGACGTCGACCCCGTCGATCTGCACGCCCAGCTCGCGGGCCCGGCGGCCGATGTCGTCGGCGTCGCCGAGCAGGGTCAGGTCGGCGACGCCGCGCCGTAGCAGGATCTCGGTGGCCCGCAGGATCCGCTCGTCGGTGCCCTCCGGCAGTACCAGCCGGCGGCGGGCGGCCCGGGCCCGGTCGATCAGCGCGTACTCGAACATCATCGGGGTGACCCGGGCCGACCGGGTCACGTCCAGCCGGCGGGCCAGCTCGGTAGTGTCCACGCTGGACTCGAAGGCGCCGAGCGCCGCCTCCACCTTGCGAGGGTTCGCGGTGCTGGGCCGGCCGGAGATCCGTCCGGCGGTGGCGACCGCATGGAAGCTGTCCGCCGGTGCGGACAGCACCGCCAGGTTGGTGCCGAGCCGCTCCACCAGGCGCATCGCCCGCGGGTCGGGCCGTTCGCCCAGGGTCAGCGCCACCCCGGCCAGCGACACCAGCCCGGCGGCGTGCGCCGCGCTGACCGCGACCAGCAGGTCCGCCCGGTCGCCGGGGGTGATCACCAGCGCGCCGTCGATGAGATGGTCCAGCAGCACCGGCACGTGCGCCGCGCCGACCACGAAGTCCAGCACGTCACGGCTCAAGGCGGTGTCGTCGCCGGCCAGCACGGTGGCGTCGAGGGCGCCAGCGACCTCGACGACGGTCGGTGCGGAGACCGCCGGGATCTCCGGGATGGCGTAGACCGGCACCGGCAGCGTCGGCGTCTCCACCCCGGCGTCGACCCGGTTCGCGATCACGGCCAGCACCGTCGCACCGAGCTCGGTCAACGAGTGGTACGCGCTGCGGGCCGCGCCGGCGACCTCGGCGGCGTCCCGACGGATCCCGTCGACGAGAGCCACCACCACGCTGCCGAACTCGGTGGCCAGCCGGGCGTTGAACGCCAGCTCGCGGGGGAGACCGCCGTTGTCGCCGGCGTCGTCGAAGTCGCTGCCGATCACCAGCACCGCCGGGCAGCGCCGCTCCAGTTCGCGGTACCGGTCGACGATCCGGGAAATCAGCTCCTCCCGCCGGCCGTCGGCGACCAGCTCGGCCGCCTCGGCGTAGCTGGCCCCGTACAGCTGGTCGTCGGGCAGGTCGATCCGGTAGCGCTCACGCAGCAGGGTCAGGGTCGCGTCCGGGCCAGCACCGGCGAGCAGCGGCCGGAACACCCCGATCCGTTCGACCCGGCGGGACAGCAGCTCGGCCAGGCCGAGGGCGACGGTGGACTTGCCGCCACCGGGGCCGAGACCGGCCAGGTAGACACTTCGCGCCACCGCCCCAACGTACAAGGCGCAGGCGGTCGAAGTCTGGTGACCTTTGTCCCGGCCCGGCCGGGTCCAGCGTCAACGCCTGGCTCAGTCGTCCTCGTCGTCGAGCCGGGCCAGCCAGGTGGCGAACCGTTCCACCGGGGTCTCGAACTCCGGGTGCAGGTCGACGAAGTCACGCAGCCGTTCGGCGAGCCAGGAGATGGCCACCTCCTCCTCGCCGCGGCGCTGCGCCAGTTCCTCGATGCCCCGGTCGGTGAAGTACACGTGTGCCTCCCGGTCAGCGTCGCGGCAGCGCGGCGTCGATCAACGCGGACTGCTCGACGTCGTGCAGCTTCGTCGAGCCGACCGCCGGCGCCGCCGCCGCCGGCCGGGAGATCCGCCGCAGCCGTACGCCGTCGAGGTGCTCCAGCAGGTTGAGCGCGACGAACGACCAGGCGCCCTGGTTGGCCGGCTCTTCCTGGACCCAGGCGAAGTCCTCGGCGTTCGGGTAGCTGGCCAGCGCCGCCCGGATCTGCTCCACCGGCAGCGGGTACAGCTGCTCCATCCGCACGATCACGGTGTCGGTGTCGAGCTGACCGTTGCCGCCGGCGACCGCGTGCCGTTCGGCACGGGCCTGCAACAGGTCGTAGTAGATCTTGCCGGTGCACAGCAGCACCCGCTTGACCGCCTCCGGCCGGCCGTCGGCCACCGGGTCCGGCAGCACCGGCTGGAAGGTGCCGGAGGTGAAGTCGGCGACAGAGGAGACGCAGAGCTTGTGCCGCAGCAGCGACTTGGGGGTGAACACCACAAGTGGCTTGCGCTTCGGCGACAGAGCCTGCCGGCGCAGCAGATGGAAGTAGTTCGCCGGGGTGGACGGGATGGCGACGCGCATGTTGTCCTCGGCGCACATCTGCAGGTAACGCTCCGGGCGCCCGGACGTGTGGTCCGGGCCCTGCCCTTCGTGGCCGTGCGGCAGCAGCAGAGTCAGCGCCGACCGCTGCCCCCACTTGACCTCGCCGGAGGAGACGAACTCGTCGACGATCGACTGGGCGCCGTTGACGAAGTCGCCGAACTGCGCCTCCCAGAGCACCAGCGCCTCCGGGTTCTCCACCGAGTAGCCGTACTCGAAGCCCATCGCCGCGTATTCGCTGAGCAGTGAGTCGTGTACGAAGAACCGCGACTCGTCGGTGACCAGGCTGGCCAGCGGCAGGTAGTCCCGCCCGGTGCGGGCGTCGACCACCGAGGCGTGCCGCTGTACGAAGGTGCCACGGCGGGAGTCCTGGCCGGCCAGCCGGACGGTGATGCCGTCGGCGAGCAGCGTGCCGAACGCGACGATCTCGCTGAAGCCCCAGTCGATGTCGCCGGAAACCGACATCTTCGCCCGCCGCTCCAGCAGCTGCTGGATGCGCTTGTGCGGGGTGAAGCCCTCCGGCAGGTCCACGTGCGCGTCGCCGACCGCCCGCACGGCGGCGGCGTCCACCGCGGTCGCCACCTGCGGCTCCGGCTCCGGCTGGCGGCTGGGCAACCGGCTGGTAGCCGAGGTGGCGGCGTCCCGGGTCGCCTTGAACACCTGCTCCAGCTGGGTCTGGTAGTCGCGCAGCAGCTCCTCGGCGTCGGTGATGGTGATGTCACCCCGGCCGATCAGCTCCTCGGTGTAGAGCTTGCGGACGCTGCGCTTCGAGTCGATGATCGCGTACATCAACGGGTTGGTCATCGACGGATCGTCGCCCTCGTTGTGCCCACGCCGCCGGTAGCAGACCAGGTCGATCACGACGTCCTTGTTGAACGCCTGGCGGTATTCGAAGGCGAGCCGGGCGACCCGGACCACCGCCTCCGGGTCGTCGCCGTTGACGTGGAAGATCGGCGCCTGGATCATCCGGGATACGTCGGTGGAGTAGAGCGACGAGCGGCTGTGCTCCGGCGCGGTGGTGAAACCGACCTGGTTGTTGACCACCACGTGCACCGATCCGCCGGTCCGGTAGCCGCGCAGCTGCGACAGGTTGAGCGTCTCGGCGACCACGCCCTGCCCGGCGAAGGCGGCGTCACCGTGCACCAGCAGCGGCAGGACGGTGTAGCCCTCCAACTTGAGGTCGATCCGGTCCTGCTTGGCCCGGACGATGCCCTCCAGCACCGGGTCGACCGCCTCCAGATGCGACGGGTTGGCGGTCACCGACACGGTGATGCCGTGCTCGCCGTCCGGGGTGGTGAACTTGCCGACCTGACCGAGGTGGTACTTGACGTCCCCGGAACCCTGGGTGGACTTCGGGTCGAGGTGCCCCTCGAACTCGGAGAAAATCTTCTCGTACGGCTTGCCGACGATGTTGGCGAGCACGTTGAGCCGGCCCCGGTGGGCCATGCCGATGACCACTTCGTCGAGGTCGGCCCGGGCCGAGGACTGCAGGATCTCGTCCAGCAGCGGGATCAGTGACTCGCCGCCCTCCAGTGAAAAGCGCTTCTGCCCGACGTACTTGGTCTGCAGGAAGGTTTCGAACGCCTCGGCCGCGTTGAGCCGGTTCAGGATGTGCTTCTGCTCGGCCGCGTCAAGCTTCTCGTAGCCGCGCTCGATGCGTTCCTGGATCCACCGGCGCTCTTCCGGGTCCTGGATGTGCATGTACTCGATGCCGACCCGGCGGCAGTAGGAGTCGCGCAGCACGCCGAGGATCTGCCGCAGCTTCATCCGCTGCTGGCCGGCGAAGCCGTCCACCGGGAAGGTGCGGTCCAGGTCCCACAGGGTCAGGCCGTGCTGCAGCACGTCCAGGTCCGGGTGCTTACGGATCTTGAACTCGAGCGGGTCGGTGTCGGCCATCAGGTGCCCGCGCACCCGGTACGCGTGGATCAGCTCGTTGACCCGGGCGGTCTTGTTGATCTGCCCTTCGGAGCTGACTGCGACGTCGCGGACCCAGCGCACCGGCTCGTAGGGGATCCGCAGCGCGGTGAAGAGCTGGTCGTAGAAGCCGTGCTCGCCGAGGATCAGCTCATGCATGGTCTTGAGGAACTCGCCGGACTGCGCACCCTGAATGATCCGGTGGTCGTAGGTGCTGGTCAGCGTGATGACCTTGCTGACTGCCAGGTCGGCGAGGGTCTCTTCGGACATTCCGGCGTACGGGGCCGGGTACTCCATCGCGCCGACGCCGATGATCGCCCCCTGCCCGGTCATCAGCCGGGGCTGGGAGTGCACCGTGCCGATGCCGCCCGGGTTGGTCAGCGAGATCGTGGTGCCGTTGTAGTCGTCCATGGTCAGCTCGCCCCGGCGGGCGCGGCGGACCACGTCCTCGTACGCCTGCCAGAACTGCCGGAAGTCCATCTGCTCGCACGCCTTGATCGACGGCACCACCAGGGTCCGGGAGCCGTCCGGCTTGGCCAGGTCGATGGCGATGCCGAGGTTGACGTGCTCCGGCGCGACCATGTTCGGCTTGCCGTCGATCTCGGCGAACGAGTTGTTCATCTCCGGGTGCTCGACCAGCGCCCGGACCATGGCGTACCCGATCAGATGGGTGAAGCTGACCTTGCCACCGCGGCCCCGGGCCAGGTGATTGTTGATCACGATGCGGTTGTCGACCAGCAGCTTGGCTGGGACCGCGCGCACGCTGGTCGCGGTCGGCACCGCCAGCGACGCGTCCATGTTCTGCACGATCCGGGCGGCGACCCCGCGCAGCGGCGTCTGTCGGCTGCCGCCGGCCGTCGAACCGTTGTCGGCCGGTGCCTTGCCGGCCGGTGCCTTGCCGGCTGGTGCCTTGCCCGCCGTTCTGGTCGCGGCGGACCGGCCCCCGGTGGGCTTGCCGGCGGCGGTCTTTCCGGTGCTCTCCGTGCCGGCGGCCGGCCTGGTCGGTGCTGCCTTGCCCGCCGGTGCCGTCCTGCCGGTCGGCGCGTTCGCCCGGGTGGGGCTGCTCTTGGCCGCGGCGGGCTCGGCCGCCCGGCGGGTGGTCCCGCTACCCGGCGCGGACGCTTCGGTCTGCTGGGCGGACCGCGCGGCCGGCGCGTCGGTGCCGGCCCGGGCGGCGGCCGTGGTCGCCGTCGCGGCGGCCGCCTCGGTCGGCGAGGCGACCTGCTCGCGGCTGTAGTCGGCGAAGAAGTCGTGCCAAGCTGGATCTACGCTGGCGGGATCGGTGAGATACTTCTGGTACATCTCATCGACGATCCACTCGTTCGGGCCGAAGCCCGCCAGCGGATTGTCCTGCGAAGTCTGCTGGGTCGACACGGCCGGTAATCGCCTCTTTCACGCGGTCGGATTTGTCACGCGGGGGACGCCACCAGGGTCGGGGCGCTGGTCGGGGACGGCTACCAGGCTACGCCGTACGCCGACGGGCGGCATTGTCGCATGCGGCTCGTGTCACTTTTCACAACGGTTGCCCCAGCCGTACCGGCCGGCACGGCGGTTGCCGTACCGGCCGGAATGGCAGGTCAGTGGTGATATTCCGGACCGGTCAGGAGATGTCCCGACGGCGGGTGATCACCGTACCGACGACGCCGGTCAACAGCGCGTAAGCGATCAGGATCAGTGCACCGGTCCACCGGGGTGGGCTGTCCGGCAGGTCGGTGCCGGCGACCATCAGCTGCGACGCGATCGAGGGCACCAACCACTGCAGGTCACTGATCCAGTCGCCGAACCGGGACGCCAGTGTGGCCAGGATGATCGCCGTGCCGAGGTAGCCACCCAGGTAGAGCAGGATCGCCGAGACGGTGGCCCCGAGTTGGCTGCGGATCAGCACTCCGAAGCCGACCCCGAAGACCGCCCACAGCAGGTAGGCCAGGCCGTTGAGCCCGACCGCCTCCCAGACCGCGCCCGAGCCGAACTCCGGACCGATGTCGAAGGTGGCCAGCACCAGCGCGCCGGCGATCAGGTTGACCACCGTGGTGATCAGCCAGAAGACGAAGCCGAGCAGCGACGCGGCGGCCAGCTTCGCCAGCA
This sequence comes from Micromonospora sp. LOL_015, assembly GCF_048060275.1. Taxonomy (NCBI): domain Bacteria; kingdom Bacillati; phylum Actinomycetota; class Actinomycetes; order Micromonosporales; family Micromonosporaceae; genus Micromonospora; species Micromonospora sp. LOL_015. The sequence continues at coordinate 2,376 of NZ_JBHMIO010000031.1, read as the reverse complement.
CCACCTCGGTACGTCGCGGGCTGGTCAGGAAGGTCGTGGTCGCGGTCTGATGGAAGTACTCGTTGGTCACCACGATCACGCCGAGCAGCATCACGACCAGCAGCCCGAAGAACTGGCCGTTGGTGTAGAGGTTGGCCGCCAGCGCCGGCGCCTCACTGACGGCGCTGAGCACCTCGTCGTTCTCCGGCGTCGTCGGGCCGAACCGCTGCGGGTCGGACAGCACCGCGGTCTGTACGTAGTTGACCAGCAGGGTGACCGCCCACAGCGGCAGGTAGATCAGGCCGAAGACCCACCAGGTGGCGGTGGAGGTGATCTTGAGCAGCTCGCTGCGTACCAGGTTCATCGGATGGCCGCCTTCGCGCTGGTCAGTTCCAGGAAGACCCGTTCCAGGTCGGGTCGTTCGGTGCTCAACTCGTGCAGCTCGACGCCCTCGGCCAGCGCGGTCCGGCCGACCGTCGGCGCGTCCACCCCGACGACCAGCAGCGCACCGTCCGGCGCGGCCTGCACCGTCGCCTCGGCCCGGCCCAACGCCGCCGTCAGCTTCTCGCCGTGTGGCGTGCGGACCCGGATCGTCGGGGCACCGGACATCGAGGCCATCACCTCGGCGACCGGGCCGTGTCGGACCAGTCGACCAGCCGCGATGATCACCACGTCGTCGGCGAGCAGCTGCATCTCCGCCAGCAGGTGGCTGGAGACGAGCACCGTACGGCCCTGCGCGGCGAACGACTTGAGCAGATCCCGCATCCAGCGGATCCCCTCCGGGTCCAGGCCGTTGGCCGGCTCGTCGAGGATCAGCACCTTCGGGTCGCCCAGCATCGCCGCGGCGATCCCCAGCCGTTGCCGCATGCCGAGCGAGTAGCCCTTGAACTTGCGCTTCGCGGCCGGCGTCAACCCGACCAGGCCGAGCGTCTCCTCGGCGCGGTGCAGCGGCAACCCGGCGGCGGCGCAGATCACCCGCAGATGGTTGATCCCGGAGCGGCCCTTGTGCGCGCTGGACGCCTCCAGCACCGCGCCGACGTGCCGCAGCGGATTGGTCAGGTCGGCGTACCGCCGCCCGCCCACGGTGGCCTGACCGCTGGTCGGCGAGACCAGGTTGAGCACCATCCGCAGGGTGGTCGTCTTGCCGGCCCCGTTCGGGCCGAGGAAGCCGGTCACCCGTCCCGGCTCCACGGTGAACGACAGATCGTCGACTGCGCGGACGTTGCGGTACTGCTTGGTCAGCCCGGAGACGACGATGCGTCCGTCCTCCGACATGTGGCTCCTCTCGTCACACCGCCCCGTCGTCCGGCGGTGGGCCGGCGATGGCGATCCAGGTCGCCCGGGCCGCCGCCAGTGGTTGTCCCGCAGCATCGTAGAGCGTCGTGCGTACCTCGGCCTTACGGCCGCTGGTTTCGAGCAACTCGCCGACCACCACGCAGCGCTGGCCCGGTGCCGGCAGCGCGGCCACCGTCGCGGTCATCCGGCCCAGCAGGTACGGCCGGCCCGGGGCGAGCACCGTCCAGCCGCCGGGGCAGTCCAACGCGGCCCAGACCGTCGGCACCGTACGGTCGTCCGGGACGACGAACGGCGCGGCGCTGCGCCCGTCACCCACCGGCCCGGGAAACACCCGCAGACCGTCGGGGTGCCGTGGACCGCAGACGTAGCAGTCCGGGAACGGATGCGCGTCGTGCCCCGGGTACCGGGCGCTGGCGGCCTCCGCCGTGGCCAGGTCGACCGGCGGTACGGTCGGCCCACCCACCGGGCCGCCCGAGCTGTCAACCGGGCCGGTCATGCCGTCGATCGCGCCGTCGACCGCCTCGGCCTCGGCGATCAGCGTCACCGGATCCGCGCCGGCCTCCACCCGCAGCGTCTCCTCGGCCGACCGGACCACCCGCAGCTCGGTGTCCAGCGGCGGCGGCCGGCGCAGGGTCACCCGGACCGGTCGACCCCCGACCACGGTGGCCGGCTCGGCGCGCAGCAGCGCCTGGGCGAACCGGCCGGCCGCGTACCCGCCGTTGGCGGAGCCGGTCGGGCCGTTGAACCGGGCGGAGATCAGCATCGGACCATCCTCGCAGCCGGCCGCCACCGCCGTTCGATCGCCACCGCCGTTCACCGGATCGACACCGGTGCCATCCGCTACCGACACGCCGACGGTTCCGGGGCACCTTACCCAGTTGTCATGGCCGTCTTGCTGACCGCCGCCACCCCAACCAGGACCAGCGAGTACGTCGTCCCTGGCTCGCCGAACCCGAGCCGCTACCCGCACCGGTCCCGCCGGGGACCGGTCGGGCACGGCACCTTCTGGCGACCCCGATCCGGGTGCGGGCCGGCTGCCTGCCCGTTACCTTTTTGATCGTCCCCAGCCGGGGACGGCTCGGTCGCCCGGCTCGGTATGAC
>NZ_JBHMIO010000030.1:0-71956 GCF_048060275.1 Micromonospora sp. LOL_015 | reverse complement strand
ACCAGCGGCCCGCCGCGTCCTGCGACACGGTCACCGTCGACGGCGCCGCGCCCTGCGGCAAATACCGGGCCCGTCTCGCCCAGAAGTTGGTGAACGCGGTCCGCAGGTGCCGCAGCGCCTGCTGCAGAGGGACGCAGGAGACGTCGTTGAGGAACGCCAGGTCGTCGGTCTTCTTCCACCCGGTCAGCATCGCCGACGTGGCGTTGTAGGTGATCCGTTCCCGGCGTTGCGTCCACGCCTCGGTGCGGGCGGCCAGCGCCATGTTGTAGACCAGCCGGACACAACCGAACGTCCGGGCGAGCTCGGCCGTCTGCTCCGGGGTGGGGTGGAAGCGGTACCTGAACGCCCGCTTCACGGTCCTGGACACAGTCGACAATCTAGCGATTCGGTCCTCAGCCGTGGGGTTGGTGTGCGGTGGACGCCGATCCACCTCGGCGGCGGATCGACTTTCCCTGTCCCGCTCCGCGGGGGTTCCGTTTCCTCCCCGGTCTGAAGGCCGGAGTATCCACGGAAGGACTCTGATGACCAGATCCACGACGCGTACGGATAATCCGTCGCCGGGCATGTTCGGCGACACCGCCAACTTCCCAGCCAGCAACCTGCCGGCCGGACCAGCCGGACCAGCCACCGCGCCCGGCGCCGCGCCGCAGGACGGCAGTCCCGCGCGGACCAGCGTAACCGTCGCCAGCTATCCGGACTACGCCTCCGCGCAGCGCGCCGTCGACCGGCTGTCGGACAACCGGTTCCCGGTGGAACGCACCGCCATCGTCGGCACCAATCTCCGGCTGGTGGAGGAGGTCACCGGCCGACTCACCACCGGCCGGGCGGCGTTGGCCGGCGCGGGAACCGGTGCCTGGTTCGGGCTGTTCATCGGCCTGCTGATCGGCATTTTCGCGGTGGTGAACTGGCTGGGCATCATCGTCACCGCCGTGGTGATCGGTGCGGTCTGGGGTGCCGTGTTCGGTGCGGTAGCGCACGCCATGACCGGTGGCCGGCGGGACTTCTCCTCCCGCAGCCTGCTACAGGCCAGCCAGTACGGTGTGACGGTCGACGCCGAATACGCCGACCGGGCCCACCAGGTGCTACGGGAGTCGAGCCAGCCGGCCGGACACCAATCCCGTTGACGAGGACGGCCCCAGCAGGGAGATCACGAGCGGCGGGGCGGGACAGCATCCTGGGTGCTGTCCCGCCCCGCCGCGCTGCGGCGCCCATTACCTGCCCCGCGCCTCCGGCACCCATCACTTTGTTCTTCCCGGGACGGTGTTTGGGTGGGGCGGACCGGGTACCCGGTTGCTGCGGCGACACCCGTAGGTGGCACGGCTCCGGGATTCACGGACGAGACCTGCTGCCTACCGTCATTGTCAAGATGCCAGGGCAGCAGGCTGAGGAGGCACGATGAGCACCGAAATCGTCACCCCGGATCCCCAGCGACCCTACTCCGACCAGACCATCCAGAGTGAACAAGGACTGCTCCTCGCGGTCCTGGTGATGGTGGTGCTGGGGGTGCTCGGGGTGTTCCTGGTCTCCTGACCCGCCGTGCCCGCCGGCAGCACGTCGGCGAGGCTCAACGCGGCGAGCAGCTCCGCCCGGATGTTCGTCACGAACGGCCCGTACCGGGCGATGAGTTCCCGAATCGGCCGACCGCCGATGACGTACACGTCGAGCTGCGGTGCGCGGCTGTCCTGCCGGGCGTCGGCTGCGATCCGCAGCGTGTCGCCCGGCCCGTGGACAGCCAGTTGGCCGGTGCGCACGGGCCGCAGCTGCGGCCGACGGACCCCCGGCCGCCCAGGACGTACGCAAGAGCGTCGAAGTCGGCCCGCCAGGGCAGGTCCACCTGCGCCCCGGCTGTACCGTCAAGTGGCTGATGGTGATCGGGGTGTGGGCGGAGCCGGGGCCGTCGAGCCCGGCGACCGAGCCGGAGATCACCCGGATCAGTGCTCCGCCGTCCGCAGTGGCGCGCAGGGCGACCTGGTCGCCTCGGATGCCCTGGTAGCGGGGCGATGCGAACTTCTTCGGCCTGGGCAGGTCGACCCACAGCTGGAGGCCGTGCGCGTACTCCACCTCACCCATCTGGTCCAGATGCAGGAACGGGTTGAGCTCGGCCATCGGCACACCAGCGAATGCCCGACGCACGGCGGTCGCCCCGGGCGACCTACCGGTCGACGATCATGAGGCGCTGGTGACGCTTCATTGCCCGCGGACGGGGTAACCGACGGCAGGAAACGGTGCTCACGCGCGAAAAGATGTCCGATTTGATCTATCATGGGCGATAAATACATCGTACTTTCGGCTAGCTTTTGATTGACCGACCAGGTTAATGTTGGAGGCCGAAAGACCCTAGCGGACACATCAAGACGCACCACTTTCCATATCCGCGGACGAGGTGCAGGGAGGACCACCATGACCGCGACACTGACCGGACACCGCACGGTGACCGAGCCGACGACAGTAGCCGAACCGAATACAGTGGACCGGCCCAGGACAGTGGACCGGGCGGTGACCACGCCGGCCACACTGGACAAGCGGACGACCGCGCCAGAGGACAGCGCAACCGAGCTGCTGGCCGCGATGGCGGCGCTGCCGACCGGGCACCCATCCCGGGAGGCACTGCGCGACCGGGCCATCGAGGCGTGGCTCCCGCTGGCCCAGCACCTCGCCCAGCGTTACAGCGGCCGGGGTGAGCCGACCGACGACCTCGCGCAGACCGCGGCCGTCGGCCTGATCAAGGCCATCGACAAGTTCGACCCCACGCGCGGCGTCGACTTCGCCGGCTACGCGATCCCGACGATCATCGGTGAGCTGAAGCGGCACTTCCGGGACCGGACCTGGGACATCCGGGTACCCCGCCGGCTGCAGGAGCTACGGCTGAGCATCTCGGAGGCGAACAGCACCCTGCTGCAGACGCTGGGCCGGTCGCCGACGGTCGCCGACATCGCCGCACACCTGCGGATCACCGAGGAGGAGGTGCTCGAAGGCCTGGAGGGTGCCCGCGCGTACAACGCGGTGTCGCTGTCCACGCCGACCGGCGACGGCGAGCGCGCCACCGAGTTGGCCGACATGCTCGGCGCCGAGGACCGCGAGTACGAGCTGGCGGAGCTGCGGGTCGCGCTCGGCCCAGCGCTGGCCACCCTCGACGAACGCGAGCAGCGCATCCTCACCCTGCGCTTCTACGGCAACCTGACCCAGTCACAGATCGCCGATCAGATCGGCGTGTCCCAGATGCACGTGTCGCGGTTGCTCGCCAGGGCATTGACCAAGCTCCGCGGACAGTTGCAGTCGACGTACTGATCGGGCCGATCGGTGGATCGGGCCGTTGCCCGGCCGCCGGTCGCGACCCACGCTGCAGGCTTTCCCACCGGCTGTGGCCGGCCCCGACCTCCCGGGCCGGCCGCCGCCGGCGGCTCGGCCCCGTTACCCGGCGATGTCGCCGGTGACCTCGGTGATGTCGCCGATGACCACGGTGATGTTGTCCGGACCACCGGCCCGAATCGCCAGGTCGACCAGCCGTTGCGCGCCCGCCTGCGGGTCCGCGTAGGTGGCCAGGACCTCGGCGATGCTCTCCGCCTGTACCACGTTCGACAGCCCGTCGCTGCACAGCAGCCAACGGTCGCCGGTCTGCGGCTCGAAGACCTGGTAGGCGGGGTTGACGTTCTCCCCCTGCAGCGCCTGGGTGACTACCGCCCGACGCGGATGGCTGGCGGCCTGCTCCGCAGTGATGACGCCCTCGTCAACCAGCATCTGCACGAACGTATCGTCCCGGGTGACCTGCTCCAGCGCGCCGCCCCGCAGCAGGTACGCCCGCGAGTCGCCGATGTGGGCCAGGGCGATCGCCGCGCCGGACCTGGCGAAGAGCAGGGCGGTCAGCGTCGTTCCCATCCCCTCCCGCGCCGGATCCTCGGCTATCGCCTGACGAATCCCGGCGCTGGCGGTCTCGACCGCCGCCTGCAGCCTCGGTACCAGTTCATCGTCCGCGACGGCCGCATCGAGCGGTGCGATCGCCTCGACCGCGATCTTGCTCGCCAGATCCCCGGCGGCCATCCCACCCATGCCGTCGGCGACGGCGACGAGCCAGTCGCCAGCGTGCACGGAGTCCTGGTTCCCGCTCCGGATCAGGCCGCGGTCGGTCACCGCCGCGGAACGCAGCTTCAGGGTCATGGCTGGCAGCCTGCCAGGAACAGGGCAGAAATGTCTCTAGTAGATCAGCATGCAGATGCTAAAGATTATGGAGAATTGCGGCAAGATAACGGACATAAGCCGTGAAGCGCCACAAAGCAGACGTCGGGCGCCGGTCGCACGGCCCGCCGCGCATGACGTGATTGACACTCCGGTAACGCCCTGGCAACATCGTCTTAGATCAATGGGAGCGCTCCCAACCCTGCCCTCCGGCGCGGCCCGGGGAGGACCGACGTCAGGTCCGGTCCTCGGACCCCCCCGACCCGGGCAGTCCGACCCACGCGCGGAAGGAACCCCGTGACCCGATCCAGACGACGCCGGACGGTCGCGCTACTCGCCGGCACCAGTGCCAGCGTCCTGGCGTTGACCACCCTGACCGTGACGACGGCATACGCCGAGGAACGCGAACATATCGTCAACGGCACCTTCGACGACGGAACAGCCCCCTGGTGGGGCACCGAGAACGTCGCCCTGGCCGCCACTGACGGCCAACTGTGCGCCAGCGTGCCCGGCGGCACCACCAACCCGTGGGACGCCAGCATCGGACACAACGGCATCGAACTCATCGACGGTGCCGCGTACCGCCTGGCCTTCACAGCCGCCAGCGACGTCCCCGCGACCGTACGGGCGAACGTCCAGCTCAACGCGGAGCCCTACACCACCGTACTCAGCCGCGAGCTGGACCTCGGGCCGGACGGCGAGACAGTCACCTACGAGTTCACCGCGAACCTCGACTCACCCGACGGCACCCTCACCTTCCAACTCGGCGGCGGTGCCGCCGACTACATCCTGTGCCTGGACGACGTGTCGCTGGTCAGCGACGACAGCGCCGGTCCTCCGCCCGGGGGGCCGGAGCAGATCACCAACGGCGACTTCAGCAACGGCACCGACGGCTGGATCAGCTACGGCACCAGCAGCACCGGGGTGGTCGACGGACAGCTCTGCGCCACCGTCCCGACCGGGCTGGCCAATCCGTGGGACGCCGGCATCCTGCAAGAGAGCCTGCCGCTGATCGCCGGCGAGGAGTACACCATCGGCTTCACCGCGTCCGCCGAACCGGCCGCCGCCGTACGGGCGGTTGTCCAGCTCGGCGCCGACCCGTACACCGGCTACTTCGGCCGCGACCTGGCACTGACCGCCGAACCGTCGCGGGTCGAGGCGACCTTCGTCGCCAGCGAGGACACCGAACGGGCCCAGCTCGCCTTCCAGGTCGGTGGCAACGCCGACGAGTACACCTTCTGCCTGGACGACGTCTCGCTGCGCGGCGGCGAGGAGGAGCCGCCGTACGTGCCGGACACCGGCCCGCGGGTGCGGGTCAACCAGGTCGGTTACCTGCCCGGCGGGCCCAAGAACGCCACCGTCGTCACCGACGCCACCGAGCCGCTCGACTGGCAGCTGCACGACGCCGACGGGGCCGTCGTCGCCAGCGGCACCAGCACCGTACGCGGGTTGGACAGTGCCTCCGGCGAGCAGACGCACACCATCGACTTCTCCGCGTACCGGGGCACCGGCACCGGGTTCACCCTGGTCACCGACGGCGAGACCAGCTACCCGTTCGCCATCTCCGGCGACATCTACCAGCAACTGCGCTCCGACGCGCTGCAGTTCTTCTACATCCAGCGCAGCGGCATCGCGATCGACGGCGACCTGGTCGGCGAGGAGTACGCCCGCCCGGCCGGCCACGTCGGCGTCGCCCCCAACCAGGGCGACATCGACGTGCCGTGCCAGCCCGGTGTCTGCGACTACCGGCTCGACGTGCGCGGCGGCTGGTACGACGCCGGCGACCACGGCAAGTACGTGGTCAACGGTGGCATCGCCACCTACCAGCTGCTCAGCGCGTTCGAGCGGACCAAGACCGCGCCCAGCGCCGACGGCGGGGCCGGACTCGGCGACGGCACCTTGCGGGTGCCCGAGCGGGACAACGGCGTGCCGGACATCCTCGACGAGGCCCGCTGGGAGCTGGAGTTCCTGATGCGGATGCAGGTGCCGACCGGTAAACCGCTCGCTGGGATGGCCCACCACAAGATCCACGACCGGAACTGGACCGGCCTGCCGCTGCAGCCGGAGGACGACCCGGAGCTGCGGGAGCTGCATCCACCATCGACCGCGGCCACGCTGAACCTGGCGGCTGTCACCGCTCAGTGCGCCCGACTGTACGCCCCGTACGACACCGCGTTCGCTGACCAGTGTCAGACGGCGGCGACGACGGCGTACGCGGCGGCCGAGGCCAACCCGGACCGGCTCGCCGATCCGGCCGACGGCAACGGCGGCGGCGCATACAGCGACGGTGACGTCAGCGACGAGTTCTACTGGGCGGCGGCCGAGATGTACCTGACCACCGGCGAGCAGAGCTACCTCGACGACGTCACCGCCTCGCCGCACCACACCCGGGACGTCTTCGACGCGACCGGCTTCGGCTGGGGCTCCACCGCCGCGCTCGGCCGGCTCGACCTGGCCACCGTGCCGAACGGGCTCGCCCCGCAGGAACGGGACCGGATCCGCGCCTCGGTGGTGGCCGCGGCTGACTCCTACCTCGCCACCTTGGACGGTCAGGCGTACGGGTTGCCGATGCCGGGCAACCGGGGCGCCTACTTCTGGGGTGCCAACAGCAACATCATCAACAACGCGGTGGTGCTCGCCACGGCGTACGACATGACCGGGGACAGCGGGTACCGCGACGGTGCCGTGCAAGCGATGGACTACATTTTCGGCCGCAACGCGCTGAACCACTCCTACGTCACCGGCTGGGGTTCGGTGTACCCGCGCAACCAGCACAGCCGCATCTTCGGCAACCAACTCGACCCGGACCTGCCGACTCCACCGGCCGGATCGATCGCCGGCGGCGCCAACGCCAGCCTGGACGACCCGTTCGCCCGGGACCTGCTGGAAGGCTGCGCCCCGATGTTCTGCTACGTCGACGACATCGAGTCGTACGCGACCAACGAAGTGGCGATCAACTGGAACTCGGCGTTGAGCTGGATCGCCTCCTTCCTGGCCGACCAGGGTGACGCGGTGCCCGCACCGGCGCCGTTGAGCTGCCGGGCCGAGTACGTCAACTACGGTGAGTGGGCCGGCGGCGGAGGCTTCACCGCCCAGGTCGACATCACCAACACCGGGGACGCCACGGTCGACGGCTGGACGGTCCGCTTCGCGTTCACCGGTGACCAGCGGCTCCGGGAGGCGTGGATGGCTGAGGTCAGCCAGACCGGGGCGACGGTGACGGCCCACAACGAGACCTACAACGGCCGGCTGGAGCCCGGCGAGACGGCAATGTTCGGGCTGAACGTCACCACCGCCGGTGGGGCCAACCCGGCACCAGAGTTGATCACCGTCAACGGAGTGGCCTGCTCCTGAACCTGTGCTGGTGGCTGGCCCGCTGCTGCGCCGCGAGCGGCGGGCCGGCCACCAGTCGGCTGGCCCGCCGCTCGCCGGGACGGCCGACGGACGGACCCGCCCGGCCCCGTCGCCTTCGGGTCGCCGACGCAGGGTCGCCCGAGGGCCGGACAAACCGTCGCCAGCGGACGGTAGCCATCGGACGGCTGCGGGTCAGCTCCTGCGTCGCCTGCGCCAACAGCTCCTCCAGCGCGACACCGAGCGCCCGGCAGATCGATGCCAACATCTCCGAGGACGGTTCCTTGCGTCCGCGTTCCAGCTCCGACAGGTACGCCGTGGACAGCCCGGCGGCTCGGGCGACGTCCTGCAGAGTACGGCCCTGGTCCTGCCGGAGCCGACGCAACACCCGCCCGATGACCTGTCGCAGCAGCATCGAAAGTCTCCGTCCAGGCTCGCCCGGTCAGCTGGGGACGCCACCGGTGGACAGCTGTGCCGTGGTGGCGATGACCTGGTCGATGATGCCGTACTCGCGGGCCTGCTCGGCGGTGAACCACCGGTCGCGGTCGGAGTCCCGCTCGATCTCCTCGCGAGTGCGTCCGGTATGGGACGCAATCCGCTCGATCGTCGTCCGCTTGATGTACAGCATGTTCTCGGCCTGGATGGCAATATCGGCGGCGGTGCCGCCCATCCCGCCGGACAGCTGGTGCATCATGATCCGGGTGTGCGGTAGGGCGTACCGCTTGCCGGGCGCACCGGCGCAGAGCAGGAACTGGCCCATCGACCCGGCAAGACCGAGGCCGACGGTCGCCACGTCGTTTCCGATGTAGTGCATCGTGTCGTAGACGGCCATGCCGGCGCTGATCACGCCGCCCGGTGAATTGATGTAGAGGAAGATGTCGCGCTCGCTGTCCTCGGCCGCCAGCAGCAGCATCTGCGCACAGATCGTGTTGGCCGAGGTGTCGTCGACCTGGGTGCCGAGAAAGATCACCCGCTCCTTGAGCAGCTGTTGGAAGACCTGGTCGCCGAACCCGGTGGTCGCGCCGTCCGCAGCCATCGCGGGCCTGGTGTGTCGCATCAGTGACGCCCTCTCGATCACGGTGATGATGGCTACCAGCATCGACCGGCGACGGACCGGACCGCTGCCCCTTCTGCTGACAGGAGATCTGCTGTGAGCAGAAGGCGATCCCGGTCGCCGTCCACTGGGTACGGCTTTAGCGATTTGCCGAACGTCTCCAGCCCGGTCGCCACGGTCGACAGGGTCGGACCGAGCCCGACCACCTCCACCGGGTCGCCGAGCCGCAGGGTGCCCCGGTCGACCGCGTCGAGCAGCTCCACGATGGAGTCTACCCAGCGCGGGTCCCCCTCCAGCGCCCGCAACGCCGACACCCGCACCACCGGCACCTGCTCACCGGGGGACCCGTACTCGGCGACAAGGTCGCGGACCTCGAGCTCGACCAGGTCGAGCAGTTCCGGGAGACGACCAGGATCGCCCCGTCCACCTGCGCCGCCCCCGTGATCATGTTCTTCACGAAGTCGGCGTGGCCGGACATGTCCACGTGGGCGTAGTGCCGGGTCGCGGTCTCGCACTCGACGTGCGAGATGTTGATGGTGATGCCCGCGAGACCTCCTCCGGCGCCCGGTCGATGCCGTCGAAGGACACGAACCGGTTGGCCGTCGGGTCCCGGTCGGCGAGAACCTTGGTGATCGCGGCGGTCAGGGTGGTCTTGCCGTGGTCGACGTGGCCCATGGTGCCGATGTTGAGGTGCGGCTTCGCCCGCACGAACTGACTCTTGGCCATGATGATCTTCCAGGGTGGGGGAACGAGCTGGCGGACGGCGAACGCGGGCGGGTGCCAGACCGCCCGACCGCGTCAGAACCACGCCGCCCGGCGCACCCGTCGACGGGCGGCGCCGGAAGGACCGGTTCACCCACCTCCGTGGTTCTGCCGCAGCGGGAGGAGGGTCAGCCTCGGGTACCAGCCAGCCACGCGCACACGACGGCGGCGCCCGGCAGGTGAAGACCTGCGAGTCGCACAGCGCCGACGGTGCCGAACATGGCGGTCACGCCAGCCGGCAACGTCGGGCGGGGCCACCGAGTTCCGCTCACTCGAACGGCGGGACCCCGGGTCACGCGAGGGGCGCGAGCACCGCGTCACTCGAACAGCGAGTGCCGTACGCCCGGTTGCTCCCGCCGGCGGGCCCGGCGGCGACGCTGGACGACGACCAGGTCGACCACGGCGATCACGGCCAACACCCACAGAACGACCGCGCCGGCGGTCAGGTCGGCCCGCCAGGCGAGCACCCCGAGCACGGTGCAGAAGACCAGTCCGAAGCCGGCCATCGCCAGCCGCAGATTCAGTGCGCTGTAGGCGTGACCGACGGTACCCCGGGCCCCCTTGGGCTGCGACTTCGTGGCCATCCCCGGGCTGTACCCGGCAGACACCGGGCCGTAACCTCGCCACCGACGCGGGCCCGCACCACCAGGTCGGGCTGAGCATCCCTACTCATCCGGACCGGCCCGGTCCGGCAGGAAGCTGAGCGAATGAACGTTCCGTCGCCACCGGAGTGGCCCGTCCCCCGGGTCGGCATCACCGGGGTCGGCGTCAGCCTGCCCGACCGTACCCTCACCACCGCCGACCTACAGGACCGTGTCGCCGCCGCCAGCGACGTCGCGCTGCCGCCCGGCCTGTTCGCCACGATGACCGGGATCGGACAGCGTCGAGTCGCTGCGGACGACGAGTACGCCTCGACGTTCGCGGTGCGGGCCGCCCGGCGGGCGCTCGACGCCGCCGGGCGCACCCCCGACGACGTCGACCTGCTGCTGTTCGCCTCGGCCAGCCGGGACATCGTCGAGCCGGCGACCGCGCACATCGTCCAGGCCGAGCTGGGCGGCTCGGCGCACGCGGTCGACGTCAGCAACGCCTGCAACAGCTTCATCAACGGCATCGACCTGGCCCGTTCGATGATCGTCGCCGGACGGGCGCGGCGGGCGCTGGTCGTCACCGGCGAGACACCGACCCGGGTGATGCGTCCCCGGCTGGACAGCATGGTGCAAGCCCGGTCGTCGTTCGCCGGCTACACGTTCGGCGACGGCGGGGCGGCGGTGCTGGTCGAGTCGGTCCGGCGCGGCGGGATCGTCGACATCGACACCGAGACCCACTCCGGGCACTGGTCGGTCGGTGGCATCCTCGGTGGCGGGTCCCGCCACCCGCGTGGTGACGAGCACACCTACTTCCACGGCGACGGGCACGCGCTGCGGTCGGTCTTCGAACGGATCGGCACCGACATCCTGGACCGGGTGCGGCGGCGCACCGGCTGGGACTGGGTCGACTACGAACGCGTCCTGGTGCACCAGGTCAGCGTGCCGTACCTGGAACGCTTCATCGAGGTCACCGGGGTGCCGAAGGAGAAGCTGGAGGTCACCGTCGACGAGCTGGGCAACCTGGCCAGCGCCACGCTCGGCGTGCAGCTGGCCCGGGTCGACGCCGGGCTGGACAGCGGCGACCGGGTGCTCGCGATCGGCCTCGGTGGCGGGGTCAGCGTGATGACCATGGTCTGGGAGAAGCCGTGACCCGGGCGGTCGAGCAGCCGGCTGCCGCCCGGGCGGCAGCCGGTGCCGGGCCGCTGTGGGTGGTGGTGCCGGCGTACCAGGAACAGGCCCGGATCGGTGCCACGCTGGCCGCGTTGGCTGACCAGACCGACCGGGACTTCACCCTGGTCGTGGTCGACAACGGCTCCACCGACGGCACCGCCGCCGTGGTCGAACGGTTCGCCGCGGCCGCGCCGTTTCCGGTCCTACTGCTGCGGGAGCCGGGCAAGGGCGTCGGCGCCGCGGTCGACACCGGTTTCCGGTACGCCATCGCGCACGGTGCCCGATGGCTGGCCCGTACCGACGCGGACTGTCTACCGCAGCCCGGCTGGGTGGCGGCGGCACGTGCCGGCCTGGCCGGCGGGGCCGGGCTGGTCTGCGGAGCGATCCGGGCCCGGCGCGACGAACACGGCCCACTCGGCCGGGCCGGGTTCCGGGCGCTGGTGCTGCTCGCCGCGACGTTCGGGCGGCTGCGCCCGGCGCACCGGCGCACCGGCGGCTACCTGGCGCCGTACCGGATGCACGCCGGCAACAACATGGCGGTCACCGCCGAGCTGTACCAGGCCTGCGGCGGCATGCCGCGCCGGCCGTCGCCGACCGACCGGGCCTTCCTAAACCGGGTACGCCGCACCACGTCGGCGATCGTCCACCGCCGGGACATGGTGGTGGAGAACTCGACCCGGCGGCTGCGGGCGTACGGCCTGCGCCGCACCGCCGCCTGGTACCTGGACCGGGGTGCCGGCCCGTTGGCTGAGGACCCGCGGTGACGCCGCCGACCGGGAAGGACCGCCACCGTTGCCGGACCCGCCACCGGATGAAGGGCCACGACTGATGAAGGGCCGCCGCTGATGCTGGACCGCCTCGCCACGGTGCTGCGCGCCGACCCGCACCGACCGGCGGTGTTGACCGCCACGGCGCTGACCGGCCGGTCCCGGATCCGCGCCACCACCGGCGACCTGACCGATCTCACCGACCGGTACACCGCCGCGCTCGCCCGGCACGGGCTCACCGCCGGGGACACCCTCGGTCTGGCGGTACGACCGGGGCTGCGGTCGCTGGCGGTGCTGCTGGCCGCGTACCACCTGGGCGTGCGGGTGGCGGTGCTGGACCCGACGGCCGGCCCGGATGTGCTCACCGCCCGGCTCACCGTGGCCGAGCCGGCGTTGGTGCTGGCCGACGCGGCAGCGCAGGCGGTGGCCGGTTGGGCCGGCCCGCTCGCCCGCCGCGCGCACCTGGCGTTGCCGGACCTGACGCGGATCGCCCCGGTCCGTACGGTCGGCCGCCGGTTGCCGGGCTGCGCGCCGACGCTGCCGGCGGGCGTCGGCCCGCTGCCGACGCCGTTCGACGGCGACGGTGACGCGGTGATCGTCTTCACCTCGGGGACGACCAGCCGGCCCCGGGCGGTGGTGCACACCCGGGCAGGGCTGGCCGCCGGTATGCGGGCGGTGACCGGACTGGTCGACCCGCAGCCCGACGCGCCGGTGCTGGGCGGCACGTTCTTTGTGCTGCTGCCGGCGTTGGCGGCCGGCGCGCCGGTGGCGTTGCCGGCCCGGTCGCCGGCGCTGCTGGCCCGGCAGCTGACCCGGCTGCGGCCGCAGGCGACGTACCTGACACCGCCGCAGCTGCGCGCGGTGCTCGACCACTCGCCCCGGCTGACCGGGCAGGTGTTCAGCGGCTCGGCCCCGGTCAGCGCCGCCCTGCTGGGCCGGGTCCGCCGGGCGGGCGCGGACCGGGCGTACGGGGTGTACGCGTTGACCGAACTGTTCCCGGCCGCCGCCGTGGAGGAGGCCGACAAGCGCGGGTACGCCGCCGACGGGGACCTGGTGGGCCGGCCGCTTCCGGGGGTGGCCGCCCGGGTCGACGACACCGGACAGGTGTGGCTGTCCGGTCCGGGGCAGGCGGACCGGTACCTCGGTGAACCGCCGACGGCCGAGGTGGCCACCGGCGACGTCGGCCGGCTCGACGGCGACCGGCTGGTGCTCGCCGGCCGGTGCAAGGACATGGTGCTGCGGGCGGCGGAGAACATCTACCCGGGGCTGTACGAGCCGGCTCTGCACGTACCCGGGGTGGCGCTGGCGGTACTGGTCGGCGTACCCGCCGACGACGGTGACGAACAGCTGGTAGCCGTGGTGCAGCCGGAGGCGGGCACCGACCGGGCCCGGCTGCGGGCCGCGCTGCGGCCGGTGCTGGACCGGATGGGGTCGGCCCGGCCGGACCGGGTGGTGTTCGCCCGGGTCCCGCTGGCCGGGCGGTCCCGAAAGCCGGACCGGCGGGCGGCGACAAGGGTGGCCCGCGATGGGTGAACCGCGCCCGGCTCGGCGGGGCCGCCGCCGGGACCGGCGGGTCTACCTGGGCAGCCATCCGGTGCTGTTCGCTCTGTTGGCGGCGACCCGACGCGCGCCGGTGCGCCGGATCGGCCGCATCGTGCTGGTGCACGACGCGGCGCCGTTCGCCGACGCGCTGCGTCGGGTCCCGGTGGACCGCTCGGCCGAGCGGACCACCGCCGGGGCGGCGCGCCGGGCCACCGGCGGCGACGGGTTCCTGTTCGACCAGGACGGCGCCGGGCACCGACAGACCCGCCGGGGTGCCGCGTCGGTGTTCGGCGCCGACGGGGTCGCCCGGCTGCGGCCGGTCTGGTTGGAGGTACTGCGGCGGCGGCTGGCACCGCTGGGCGACGGGGCCGAGGTGGATGTCGTCGACCTGGTGGTCGAGCTGTCCGGGGCGAGCACCGCCGCGATGCTGGACGTGTCGGTGCCGGCGCACGCGTTGACCGATGCGGCCCGGTCCGCTGCGGCGCTCGCCGCCCGGGGGCATCTGCCCGGGCTGCGCTGGCCGGGCCGGGCCCGCCGGGATCGCGCCGCCACCGCGTCGGCCGCCGCCGAGCTGACCCGGCTGCTCGGCGGGCCGGCGGACGAGGCGGCCCGGGGCGGCATGCTGGCCGTCGCCTCGATCAACACGACGGTGGCGGCGATCCCCCGGGCGGTCGCCTGGTGCGCTGACGACCGGCTGTGGCCGGCGGCGGACCGTGCCGATTCTCGGGCGGCGCTGGTGGCGGAGCTGCTGCGGGTGACCGCGCCGAGCCCGGTGCTGCCCCGGGTGGTGGCCGGTGCCGCCGAACTGGCTGACACCCGGCCGCTGCGGGCCGACACCCGGCCGCTGCGGGCCGGCGACCGGCTGCTGCTGGTCGCCCGGCACGCGGCCCGGGCCGGTGCGCCGCACCCGGATCCGGCCGCGCCGGTGCCGGCGGCGGTCGGGCATCTGGTGTTCGGCACCGGCCCGCACCACTGCCCCGGTGCCCGGCTGGCCCACGCCCAGCTCGACGACGTGCTCGCCGCGCTGGCACCGTACCGGCCGGTGGTGACCGGGGCGCGGGTGGACCGGCGGTCGGCGCTGCCGGGCTGGGCCCGGCTGACGATCCGGGCGACCCGGTGAACACCCGGTTGACCGGGCTGCGGGTCGCGGTGACCGGGGCCAGCGGCTTCTGCGGGTCGGCGGTGGCGCGGGCCGCCGCCACGGCCGGCGCGGCGGTGGTGGCGGTGGGCCGCCGACCCGGCCCGGTGGGCCGGCACGTGCCGTGGGACGCCGCCCGGGAGGTGCCGGAACTGCGGGGCATCGACGCCGTCGTACATCTGGCGGCGGCGGTCGGGGATCCACCGGCCGACGCGGCGGCGCAGGCCGCGTACCACGCGGTGAACGTGGCGGGCACGGCCCGCCTGCTGCGGGCGGCGGCCGACCGGCCGGTGGTCTGGGTGAGCAGCGCCAGCGTCTACCGGCCGGGTCGGCACGGCGTCGCGATCCGGGAGGATCACCCGACCGACGGCCAACGCACCGGGTACGGGCGGACCAAGGCCGCCGGTGAGCGGCTGGCGCTGGCGGCCGGCGCGGTGGTGTTACGGCCCCGGGCGGTCTACGGGGCCGGCGACCCGCACCTGCTGCCCCGGCTGCTGGCCGCGGTCCGGCGGGGTCGGGTGCCGCTGCCCGGTCCGGACGTGGCGATGAGCCTGACGGCGGTGGAGAACCTGGCCGACGCCTGCCTGGCGGCGCTGTGCTGGCCACCTGGACCGTACAACGTGGCGGATGCGACGCCGTACTCACGCGACGCCGTGGTCACCGGGGTGCTGGCGGCGGCCGGGCGGCCGGCGCGGCCGCTGCGGGTGCCGGTACCAGTGGCGCTGGGCGCGGCGGCGCTGGCCGGCGGCGCGGCCCGGCTGGGGGTGCCGGGTACCGGCCGGCTGACGAGGTACGCGGTGGAGCAGTTGGCGTACGGCACGGTGCTGGAGCTGGGTCGGGCGTACGGCCAGGGGTGGGTGCCCCGGCGGTCCCTGCCCGATTTTCTGGCGGAGCTGTCAACCGACCGGGGCCGGTGGGTGTCGCCAGATCCACGCCGACGCATATAGTTACCCTTCCGTCGCTTTGCGTCTCGCTGGAGGTCCGGATGCACCGACGTTGGGTGGCCGGCGCCGCCGCTGTCTGCGCCCTCGTGGCGCTGGCCTGCGAAGCCGGCGAGGACGGCGACGGGCCGGGCACGCCGGCACCGCCGCCACCTGGCACCGACCTGCCGTCGTCGATGGCGGCGCTCGGCGACTCGATCACCGCCGGGTACGGCTCCTGCATCGTACTGACCAGTTGCCGGCGCAACTCGTGGTCCACCGGCGACGGTTTCCGGGTGGAGAGCCTGTACCAGCGGATCGCCGAGATCAATCCCGCTATGGAGGGGCAGGAGCACGACTTCTCGGTGCCGGGGGCCCGGGCGGCGGCGCTGGCCGACCAGGCCGCGTCGGCGGTGGACGTCTCGGCCCAGTACGTGACGGTGCTGATCGGCGCGAACGACGCGTGCCGGGCGACGCCGCAGGACATGACCTCGGCGGCGGCGTTCCGTGACGACGTCGACCGAGCCCTACGGGTGCTGGGCGACGGGCTGCCGCGGGCAAAGGTCCTGGTGTTGAGCATCCCCGACCTGTACCGGCTGTGGGAGATCGGGCACGGCGAGGAGCGGGTGGTGCGGGCCTGGGACCGTGGCGTGTGTCCGTCGCTGCTGGCCGACGCCACAGCGACCGACGAGGCCGCGACACAGCGCCGGGCGGCGGTACGCGACCGGGTCGCGGCGTACAACCGCGAGCTGGCCGGGGCCTGCCGGGCGTACGGCGACCGGTGCCGGTTCGACGACGGAGCGGTACACGACACCCAGTTCACCGTGGACCAACTGAACCGGCTGGACTACTTCCACCCGGACACCGACGGACAGAACCTGCTGGCCGAGGTGGCGTACGCCGCCAGCGGCCTGGCCGGGTGACCAAGGGCCGCTGGCGGCGTACGCGGTCGAAGGGCTTGACCGGTGTTCCGGTCGGTCCGTGGGACGGGCGGAACGGGACAGGCGGTGCTCAGCGGGCCGCGAGCACCGCGGTGACCACGGCGTCGGCAGCGGCCTCGTGCTGGGCGTAGTGCCCCGGGTACGCCGAGACCTGCACCGCCTGGGCGGCGACGGTCAACGGCAGCTGTTCCCAGCCGGCCACCCGTTGCAGGGCGAGATAGAACTGGGTCGCCGAATAGGTCGGGTTCATCAGGTCGGCCACCGCACCCCAGCCGGTGCTGGTGCGCTGCTGGAACAGCCCGACCGAGTCATGGTCCCAGCCGGTGCCCTGGTGCGGGTAGTTCTTGGACTCCGGCAGCACCTCGCTGGCCCGGTTGAGCAGGGTCGACTCCTGCATCGCGGTGGCCACCGCGATCACCATGGCCCGGCGCGGCAACTGCAACGCCAGGCCGGCGTCGACGATGGCCGTGGCGTTGTCCATCTGCACCTGGGACAGCCCGGCGACCGGGGCGACGGTGGTCGAGGTCGGCTCCGGGGCGGGCTCGGCGGTCTCGGTGGGCTCCACCGCGGCGACGTCCGGGTCGGCCGGTGGTTCGGTGGTCTCAGCGGCCTGGACTGCCGCGGCAGCCGCCGGTTCCCCGTCGCCGGGCTCGGGTCGCTGGGCCCGGGAGGCACCGTCGGCCGCGGCGGCCCGGCGCTGCAGGTCGGCCTCGGCGGCGGCCGGAGCCGGCCCGGTCGCCTCCGGCGCCGCAGCGGTCGATTCGACCGCCGCGACCACGCCGAGGGCGCAGACGACGGCGGCGGCCAGCGCCGTCCGGGCACCGGGACGGTTACGCAGGGTGGCTCCGAACGATTGGGAGGTTGGCCGGACGGAGTGTGGATACGACAGGGCGGGCAGCCGGTTGCGAAGGCGCTCCCACCGGGCGATGGCCCGGGTCGCACCGGTCGGCATGGTGTCCGAGGGGACATCAGCCGAACGGTCATCGCGACTCAGGGTGGCGTCCTCGCTCCTTGTGGTGTCGTCATCAGGCATTCGACGAGGCTAGGCAGGCCGAAACCCGATCACCTAGGGTGATTTTGTGATGGGCGCCACAATCTCTCGTCGGGTAATCGGACGACCCCTCAGCAGCATCGGCACGACTGAACACACAGGGCAAACCACCGGTAAACGAAATTTCGCTCTTCACTGTTTACTACAGCATTTATCGCCTGTTAACCGACTACCTCCCGCCACCACCCCACCACTCCCCCGTCCGGCCGGCGGGCATCACCCGTCCCGCCGGATGCGGCATCCCCCGGACAGGCAGGAGCCGATCAGTAATTGTTGACCCGGAAAGCGGAATGCGCCGGCATGGGACTAGCGTTGCCGCAATTGGAGATGCCGTACCCGCCGTACCGTTCTGAGGAGGTTGCGCCCGGTGCTCGACCCACACGAGCTCTACGACGTCGTCGACGAGGTGCCCGAGCTCGGTCAGCCGGTGCTGATCCAGGCGATGACGGGTTTCGTCGACGCCGGCAACGCGACCCGACTCGCCCGTGAGCACCTGCTCGCCTCCCTCGAGCACGAGGTCGTGGCCACCTTCGACATCGACCAGCTGCTCGACTACCGGTCCCGCCGGCCGGTGATGCTCTTCGTCGAGGACCACTGGGAGAACTACGAGGAGCCCCGGCTCGAAGTCCACCTGATGCGTGACGACGCCGGCACGCCGTTCCTGCTGCTCGGTGGCCCCGAGCCTGACCTGCAGTGGGAACGGTTCACCGCTGCGGCGATCGCGGTGAACCGCCAGTTCAACGTCGGCACCACGATCGGGCTGAACGCCATCCCGATGGCGGTGCCGCACACCCGGCCGACCGGGGTCACCGCGCACGCCAGCCGCCGCGAGCTGATCAGCGGCTACGAACCCTGGCTGCAGCGGGTCCAGGTGCCGGGCAGCGCCGGGCACCTGCTGGAGTACCGCCTCGGTCAGCAGGGCCACGACGCGGTGGGCTTCGCCGTGCACGTCCCGCACTACGTGGCCCAGGCCGAGTACCCGGCCGCCGCCGAGCTACTGCTCAACTCCGTCTCGCGGACCACTGGTCTGCTGCTGCCCACCGAGCAGCTGCACAGCGCCGCCGAGGCGGTCCGGGAGGACATCGACCGGCAGGTCGCCCAGACCGAAGAGGCCGGCTCCCTGGTCAGTGCGCTGGAGGAGCAGTACGACAGCTTTACCCGGGGTCGGTCCGGCACCAACCTGCTCGCCGAGTCCAGCGGGCCGCTGCCGACCGCCGACGAGCTGGGCGCGGAGCTGGAGCGCTTCCTCGCCGAGCAGACCCGGCCCGGTGACCTGCCCGGCTGACCGGCTCAGAGGCGGCCCTCCCCCGGGTGACCTGCCCGGTCCGGCGAAACCGGCCGGTGTTGTGGCACGCTGGCCGGGTGCGGATCGCCACCTGGAACGTCAACTCGGTCAAGGCCCGGCTTAACCGGCTACTCGGCTGGCTGGCCGACACCGCCCCGGACGTCGTGTGTCTTCAGGAGACCAAGTGCTCGGCGGCCGCGTTTCCGGCCGCCGAGGTCGGTGACCTCGACTACGAGGTCGCGGCGCACGGTGACGGTCGCTGGAACGGCGTCGCGGTGCTGTCCCGGGTCGGGCTCGACGACGTACGGACCGGGTTCGACGCCGAGCCCGGCTTTCCGCTGCCGGAGGCCAGATCCGTCGCGGCGACCTGCGCCGGGGTCCGGGTCTGGTCGGTGTACGTGCCGAACGGGCGCAGCCCCGACTCGGCGCACTACACGTACAAGCTGGACTGGCTGGCCGGGCTGCGCCGCGCGCTCGCTGCGGAGGCCGCCACCGATCTGCTGGTCTGCGGCGACTTCAACGTCGCGCCCACCGACGTGGACGTGTGGGACCCGACGGTGTTCGCCGGATCCACCCACGTCACCCCGGCCGAACGGGCCGCGCTGGCCGACCTGCTCGCCCTCGGCCTGGTCGACGTGGTGCCACAACCGATGAAGGGCCCGCACCCGTACACCTACTGGGACTACCGGGCCGGGATGTTTCCGAAGAACATGGGCATGCGGATCGACCTTGTCTACGCCAGCGGCACCGTCAACCGGCGGGTCCGGGCGGCCTACGTGGACCGCGACGCCCGCAAGGGCCCGACCCCGTCCGACCACGCCCCGGTCGTCGTCGACCTGGCCTGAGCCACCGCTGCCGATCGCCGTGGCTGACGGGGTACGCCAGCCACGGCGACCGTACGGCCGGACCGGGTCAGTCGGCCGGGTCGGGTCAGCGAGACTCGACCTGGCTGCGGTCGTCGGCCCACAGCACGTGGAAGCTGCCCTCGGCGTCGACCCGGCGGTAGGTGTGCGCGCCGAAGAAGTCCCGCTGCCCCTGGATCAGGGCGGCCGGCAGCCGGGGCGCGCGCAGCCCGTCGTAGTAGGCCAGCGCGGAGGCGAACCCGGGAGCCGGCACCCCGATCTGCGCGGCGGTCGCCACCACCCGGCGCCAGCCCTGCTGGGCACCGGCCAGCGCCTCGGCGAAGTACCCGTCGGTCAGCAGCGTCGGTAGCTGCGGCGCTGTGGCGTAGGCCGCCCGGATCTTGTCCAGGAACGCGGCCCGGATGATGCAGCCGCCGCGCCAGATCCGGGCCACCGCGCCGAGGTCGATGTCCCAGTCGTACTCGGCGCTGCCCGCCTGGATCTGGTGGAAGCCCTGCGCGTACGCGACAATCTTCGACGCGTACAGCGCCTGCTCGACGTCGGCGATCAGCTCGTCGGCCGAACCGGCCCAGCTCTCCACCGGGCCCGGCAGGTCGGCGGCGGCGGCCCGGATGTCGGCGTGGCCGGACAGCGACCGGGCGAAGACCGCCTCGGAGATGCCGCTCACCGGCACCCCGAGGTCGAGGGCACCCTGCACGGTCCACCGGCCGGTGCCCTTCTGGCCGGCCTGGTCCAGCACGACGTCGACGAACGGCTTGCCGGTGACGGCATCGTTGTGGCCGAGCACCTCGGCGGTGATCTCGATCAGGTACGAGGAGAGCCGACCGGAGTTCCAGCTGCGGAACACGTCGGCGATCTGCACCGGGGTGAGCCCACCGGCGCGGCGCAGCAGGTCGTACGCCTCACCGATGAGCTGCATGTCGGCGTACTCGATGCCGTTGTGGACCATCTTGACGAAGTGGCCGGCGCCGTCCGGGCCGATCCGCACGCAGCACGGCGTGCCGTCGACCTTGGCCGAGATGTCCTCCAGCAGCGGACCGAGCGCGGCGTACGACTCGACCGAACCGCCGGGCATGATGCTCGGCCCGTGCAGGGCGCCCTCCTCGCCACCGGAGACGCCGGTGCCGACGAAGTGCAGGCCGCGTTCGCGCAGCTCCGCCTCCCGCCGGCGGGTGTCCAGGAAGTGGGCGTTGCCGCCATCGATGATCATGTCGTCCGGCTCCAGCAGGGGCGCGAACTCGTTGATCACCGCGTCGGTGGCGGCCCCCGCGTTGACCATGATCACCACACGGCGGGGCCGTTCCAACGAGGCCACGAAATCGGCGGGGCTCTCCGCCGGCAGGAAGGTGCCCTCGTGGCCGAACTCGGCCATCATCTCCTTGGTCCGGCCGACCGACCGGTTGTGGACCGCCACCACATGGCCGTGCCGCGCGAGGTTACGGGCCAGGTTACGGCCCATCACCCCCAGACCGGTGACCCCGATCTGCGCCGTCTGGCTCATGAATCCTCCTCGGTGCTGCTGGATGTGCTGGCTATCTTTCCGCCTTCCGGATGGCGGGACACTCCGGGGCGGCCGGCGGTGGTGGAGGCCCGTCCGCACGCCCGCCCCGGAGTGGGACCGCAGCGGGCGCGACCAGAGGTACGGCGTCCGTCCGGCAACGGTTCACCGGCCGACCCGCAGGCAGCTGTCACAGGCCCGGCTGACGCCTCAACTGTCCCTGGTCTGCACCAGGGAGGCGAACACCACGATGTTGTCCGCGTACCCGATGCCGTCACCCAGCCACTCGCCACCGCAGGTGATCAGCCGCAGGCCGGGCCGAGCGTAGTCGCCGTACACCTGCTCGATCGGCAACTCGTCCTTGCCGAAGTAATCGACCGAGTTGACCTCGAAGACGGCCACCACCCGGTCCCGCCGGGTCACCTCGACGGTCGCCCCCGGCTCGATGTCGGCCAGATCATGGAAGACCGACGGCCCGTCCCGGGTGTCGGCATGCCCGACGATGATCGCCGGCCCGAACTGACCGGGCGTCGGCCCCCCGTCGTACCAGCCGGCCTGGTTGTGCCGGTGCAGCGCCGGTACGGCGATCGACCCGTCGTCGGCGAGCCCGACCGAGTGCACCGGGGCGCGGATGTCGAGCGACGGGACGGCGATGCGGATCGGCCGGCTCGGCTCCAGCACCGGGAACTCCCGGGGCGGCGGATTGTTGCCGCCGGCCAGGATGTCCCGCCAGTTGCCGTCGCCGCCGGAACCGATCGCGAAGAGCCCGACCAGCACCAGCACGATCGCGGCCGGCCCGGTCCAGCCCCGGCCACCGCCCTTCGCCACGGCCCGTCCCCTCCCCTGCCGCGCGCCCGGTCAGGCCGACCGGCGCCGACGCAGGGTCAGTACGCCGAGCACCGCACCGGCGGCCAGCGCGACCACACCTACCCCGGTCAGCAGGCCGCCGGCACCGTCGTCACCGGCGGTGCCACCGAAGCCGGTGGCCGGGCCACGACTGGGCCGGGTCGGATCCAGCACGTACAGCGTGGTGGCCGCCGACCGGTCGTCCGGGCAGGTCAACCGCACCCGGTAGCTGCCCGCCTCGGTCTCGGCCGGCACGGTCACCGCCGCGGTGAGCTCCTCGAACTGCGGACGCACCTCGACGCTGCCGAACGCGTCGGACTCGACGGTGGCCGGCGCGGTGTTGTCGGTACAGCTGGCCCGGATGCCCACCAGGTAACCGGACTCCACCGTGCTCGGATTGAGATCGACGAACACGTCGGCGGCCCGGGCCGGGGCCGCGCCGAGCAGCCCGCCGATGACCGCGAGAGTCACGCCCAGCCCCACGGTGGCCAGTGAACGGCGTACGGACATCGGTCACCATCCTCTCCGCGACGCTGCCGGGATCCTCTCACCACGCAGCCCTGGATGACACCCCGGACACGCTCGGTGTCGGAGATAGGCTGTCGCCACGTGAGCATCCGCACCTACCACCCGCGCCGGGGACGGCTCAGCAGCCGACACCACGACGCGCTCGACCGGCTGTCCGACGCGTACCGGACCGTGGTCGCCGAGCTGCCGGCGCCGCTGGACCCGGCGGCGTTGTTCGGCCGGACGGCACCGGTGGTGCTCGACATCGGTTTCGGCATGGGCGACGCCACCGCGACGATGGCGGCGGCCGACCGCGACCGCGACTACCTGGCCGTCGAGGTGCACACCCCGGGCATCGCGAACCTGCTGGCGCTGATCGAACAGCACGCGCTGACCAACGTCCGGGTTGCCACCGGCGACGCCCTCGACCTGGCCCGCCGCTGCCTGCCCGAACGCAGCCTGGACGCGGTGCACGCGTTCTTCCCCGACCCGTGGCCGAAGGCCCGCCACCACAAGCGGCGACTGGTCCGACCCGAGCATGTGGCGCTGCTGCGCTCCCGGCTGCGGCCCGGTGGGCGGCTGCACTGCGCCACCGACTGGGCGCCGTACGCCGAGGCGATGCTGGCCACCCTGACCGCCGACCCGCAGCTGCGCAACCTGCACGACGGGTACGCGCCCCGGCCGGCGTACCGGCCGGAGACGAAGTTCGAACGGCGCGGGGTCCGCGCCGGCCGACCTGCGCTGGACCTGGTCTTCGAACGCGTCATGGGTACGCCCGACGGCTGACGGGCGTACCCATGTTGGCGGCCGACGGCGGCGGCAGGCAGGATGGACAGACTTGACATCTCCCCCTGCTGAGGCAGGGAGATTCAACCCTCACGGATCGAGTTTTCTGCTTCGCCGACCACAGCCGACCCGAATCAACGGCGAGGGACGGGGTACCGCCCATCGGTCTTACACAGTCTCCACAGACGTTACTTCCCACCAGCCCGGCGGTAGGCCCGACCGGCTTGGTTGTCACCGGAAAGGCAACACCACGTTAGCACACTTGTTCGCATGCCGGATGTCCCGGTGTGCGGGTAGTGGACGTCGATCCGCCCCGGCGGCGAATCGACTTTCCCTGCCATGCTCCACAGGAGTCCGTTTCCTCCCCGGCCGCAACGCCGGAGTATCCACGGAAGGCATCTGATGACGCAGACCGCCCCGACCCTGACCGACCTGCTGCCGCGCGGCGCGGACCCGGACGCCGTCTACGAGGCGTTCGCCGGCTGGGCGGCCGGCCGTGGCCTGGAGCTGTACCCGCACCAGGACGAGGCGCTGATCGAGATCGTCTCCGGGGCGAACGTCATCCTGAACACCCCGACCGGCTCGGGCAAGAGCCTGGTCGCCACCGGCGCGCACTTCGCGGCCCTGGCCGACGACCGGGTCACCTTCTACACCGCGCCGATCAAGGCGCTGGTGTCGGAGAAGTTCTTCGCGCTCTGCGAGATCTTCGGCGCGTCCGAGGTGGGGATGCTCACCGGTGACGCCAGCGTCAACGCCGACGCGCCGATCATCTGCTGCACCGCCGAGATCCTGGCCAACCTGGCGTTGCGCGACGGTTCCGCCGCCGACGTCGGCCAGGTGGTGATGGACGAGTTTCACTTCTACGCCGAGCCGGACCGGGGCTGGGCGTGGCAGGTGCCGCTGATCGAGCTGCCGCAGGCCCAGTTCGTGCTGATGTCGGCGACGCTCGGTGACGTGACCCGGTTCGTCGACGACCTGACCCGGCGGACCGGGCGGGCCACCGCCGTGGTCTCCTCGGCGCAGCGGCCGGTGCCGCTGATGTTCACCTACGCGACGACACCGCTGCACGAGACCCTGGAAGAGCTGCTCAGTACCCACCAGGCCCCGGTGTACGTGGTCCACTTCACCCAGGCGGCGGCGCTGGAGCGGGCCCAGGCGCTGATGAGCATCAACGTGTGCACCCGGGCGGAGAAGGACGCGATCGCCGCGGCGATCGGCAACTTCCGGTTCTCCTCCGGCTTCGGACGCACCCTGTCCCGGCTGGTCCGCCACGGCATCGGGGTGCACCACGCCGGCATGCTGCCCAAGTACCGCCGACTGGTGGAGACCCTCGCCCAGGCCGGGCTACTCAAGGTCATCTGCGGCACCGACACCCTCGGCGTCGGGATCAACGTGCCGATCCGCACGGTGCTGTTCACCGGCCTGTCCAAGTACGACGGGGTACGCACCCGACTGCTCAAGGCCCGCGAATTCCACCAGATCGCCGGGCGGGCCGGGCGGGCCGGGTTTGACACCCTCGGCACCGTGGTGGTGCAGGCCCCGGAGCACGTCATCGAGAACGAAAAGGCGCTCGCCAAGGCCGGTGACGACCCGAAGAAGCGGCGCAAGGTGGTCCGTAAGAAGCCGCCGGAGGGGTCGATCGGCTGGGGGAAACCGACCTTCGAGCGGCTGGTCGAGGCCGAGCCGGAGCCGTTGACCTCCAGCTTCCGGGTCAGCCACGCGATGCTGCTCAACGTGATCAGCCGGCCCGGCGACGCGTTCACCGCGATGCGGCATCTGCTCACCGACAACCACGAGGACCGGGCGGCGCAGCGCCGGCACATCCGCCGGGCGATCGCCATCTACCGGGCGCTGCGCGCCGGCGGGGTGGTCGAGCAGCTACCCGAGCCGGACGCCGAGGGCCGGCGGGTCCGACTCACCGTGGACCTGCAACTCGACTTCGCGCTCAACCAGCCGCTGTCGCCGTTCGCGCTGGCCGCGATCGAACTGCTCGACGTGGAGTCGCCGACGTACCCGCTCGACGTGCTGTCGATCATCGAGGCGACGTTGGACGACCCCCGGCAGATCCTCTCCGCGCAGCAGCACAAGGCCCGCGGCGAGGCGGTCGCGCAGATGAAGGCCGACGGCATCGAGTACGAGGCCCGCCTGGAACTGCTCGACGAGGTCACCCACCCGAAGCCGCTGGCCGAGCTGCTGGAGATGGCGTACGAGACGTACCGGCAGGGGCATCCGTGGGTGGCCGACTACGAGCTGGCGCCCAAGTCGGTGGTCCGCGACCTGTACGAGCGGGCGATGACCTTCGTCGAGTACGTCAACTTCTACGGGCTGTCCCGGTCGGAAGGTCTGGTGCTGCGGTACCTGGCCGACGCGTACCGGGCCCTGCGCCAGACGGTGCCCGACGACGCCAAGACCGAGGAGCTGGTCGACCTCATCGAGTGGCTGGGTGAGCTGGTCCGCCAGGTCGACTCCAGTCTGATCGACGAGTGGGAGCGGCTGCGCAACCCGACCGACGACCCCGAGGCCGCAGTGGTTGCCGACGACCGGCCGCCGGCGGTCACCGGCAACCCCCGGGCCTTCCGGGTGCTGGTCCGCAACGCGCTGTTCCGCCGGGTGGAGCTGGCCGCGTTGCGCCGCTACGACGAGCTCGGCGAGCTGGACGCCGACTCCGGCTGGGACGCCGACGCCTGGGCCGACGCGCTGGAGCCCTACTTCGACGAGTACGACGAGATCGGCACCGGACCGGACGCCCGTGGACCGGCGCTGCTGCTGATCACGCAGGAGCGGGAGCGTTGGCTGGTCCGGCAGATCTTCGCCGACCCGGCCGAGGACCACGACTGGGGAATCAGCGCGGAGGTCGACCTCGCCGCCTCGGACGAGGCGGGCAGCGCGGTGCTGCACGTCACCGCCGTCGGTCAGCTCTGACGGTCAGCGTCGCTATCCCGCGCCGCGACCAGAGCTGAGTGATCACTTGCGCGAAATTCGGCCGACACGCCGGTAGCTGCCCTGCAGGACGTCAAGTGATCATGGCGGTGACCTCACCGGGCACGCCCGGCGATCGGGACGGACGCCTCGACGGCAAGAACGGCGTCGGCCGGGCCCAGTGAGGTCACCAGCAACCCCCTATCGTCCGGCGTTGCCACTGAATCCGCGACGATGAACACCCCGTTGTGGACCCCGACGCGGACGGCCGCACCTCCCGACGACCGCACCAGGACCGCACGCGCGTCCGGCAGGGGAACCGTCCCCACGTACGCCTCGAACACCTCGGCGACGGTGAACTGATCACCCCCGCTCCCGGCGCCGATGAATGCCTCGTGCTCGCCGTCGACCAGGCGCTGCACGTACCAGCTGCCCGGTTGCACCCAGAGCCGCATCGTGCGGTCGTCACCGAGGTCGACGGTGTCGACGACGACGTGACCGGCGGGTGGCCGCCACGACTCAGCCGGCCCCGGCTCGTCGCGCGGGACCAGGCTGACGACCACAGCCAACGCCGGTGCGACACCGACCAGGCCGGCGACGCTACGGATGTTGCCCCGGGTCGCCGAGTTGTCCATTTGTCGATACTGCCATCCGGCACTGTCTGGTGAAGACCCGTCAGGACCGGCCCTCGGCACCAGCCGTCTCGGCCAGGAACGGGAGCATGAGCGCGACCACCTGGTCGGGAAACTGGGTGTGCGGGTAGTGCCCGGCTCCGTCGATCATCGCCACCGTACCCAGACCGGCGGGCAGCGCCGCGACGATCGCCTCACCTTCGGCACGCGGGTCGGCCCAGTCCGGGTCAAGCGTCCCTTCGACGATCAGTACCCGGCAGCGGACGTTGCCGAGCTGCGCACCGGCGTCGGCCGGGCTGGACTGGCCCATCTTCTGCAGCACCTTCATCCGGCCGAACTCACGCAGGCGGGCCTCGGTCCGGGCCAGCTGCTCGGACCAGTCGGCCGGCCGGTGCCCGGGGAAGGCGACGTCGAGGTAGCGCAGCCACTGTCTGACGCTGCCGAACACGCCGGCGCCCAGCAGCCGGCCGAGGCCACCGGGCGGCCACAGACGCGGCGCAGCGTGATCAAAGACTGGGCGCAGCGTCACCTCTCGATTAGAATGGGTGTACTAATCCGGCTCCTGACCTGGGAAGGAACGCCGTGATCGCACCCCCTCCTGCCACCGCTTCGACCCCCACCGCAGCACCGACCAACCCCGCCCCGGTCCCGTACGCGACTCTGCTCGGTTTCACCCGCTATGTCGGGCAGTCCGGGCCGGCGAAGGCAACCTTCGTCGGCGGGCTGCGCCGGCAGCGGGTCAGCCGCTCCGGGTTCAACCCACACGGGCAGCTGGTCAAGGCGCTCAAGGCCGACATTCGGTTCCGCACCGGCGGCAGCCACCTGGCCGCCGTGGTCGGTCAGGTCGCCCAGCGCTGGCAGCCGCTGTACGCCACCCTCGTCCCGGGTGCCCAGCGCTACCTGGAGTCGCTGGGAGACCTGAGCCAGGTGGAGCTGGCGCAGACCCACGACGCACTCGGCATGGTCGGCAACCTTCCCGTCAAGGTCAACCCCCACTTCGGCCTGCGGTACGCCGACGGGCACGCCGAGGCGGTCCGGATCCACTTCGACGACCAGCCACCCAGCCCCGACGCGTACACCGCGGCCCTGCACCTGATGGCCCGGCACATGGACCAGGTGCTGCCGCACGCCGAGCCGGTCCTGGTCGACCTACGGCGCGGCACCACCTTCCGGCGTCCGGACGTCACCTCCCGCCCCGACCAGGTGGAGCGCTGGCTGGCCGGTGAGGCCGCCGCCTTCACCGCCATCTGGTCCACCGCCGGCTGAGCCGTCCGGCGCATCGCCTCTCGATGCGAGCGCAGGGTGCGCCGGGGGTACGCCGCCACGTGCGGCGTATCCTCGGCCACCGGTGAACCTGTGGACCGAACTTCGCGCCGGTGCCGTCCTGTTCGAGGACGACACCGCCCTGGTGTTGAACAAGCCTTCCGGTGTGTCGGTGATGGGCGAACGGCACGGCACCGACCTGGCCCGCCTCGCCGAGGAGGCCGGTGAGCCGGTCTTCCCGGTGCACCGCATCGACAAGAACACCTCCGGGGCGATCCTGTTCGCCAAACAGCTGCGCCACCACGGCGACCTGACCCGGCAGTTCAACCGCCGTACCGTGGAGAAGGTCTATCTGGCCGTGGTGTCGGCCGCCGCCACCGATGCCGATGCCGCTCGCGCGCCGCTGCCCGACGTCGGCGTCGTCGACCTGCCGCTGAGCGTGGGCCGCAAGAACCGGGTCCGGGTCGCCGGTAACCGCGCCGACATCGGCTTCGACGCCGCCGCCGCGCGCTGGTCGCTCGCCGCCGGGGCCGAGTTCGACCACGTCAAGACCTATCCGTCGCAGAGCCGGATCACCGCCGTCACCGCCGGGTCCGACGGGGGCACCACCGGATCCGGTACGGCGGCAGCCGACGCCACGCACCGGCTGCTCGCCGTCGCGCCGCTGACCGGCCGCCGGCATCAGATCCGGGTGCACCTGGCCTGGATCGGCCACCCGATCGTCGGTGACCCGCTGTTCGACCGGGCCGCCGCTGCCAACGGCATGCGGACCCATCTGCACGCCTGGCGACTCGGCTTCGACACCACAGCCGGCAAGCGGGTCGACGTGACAGCGCCGCCGGACCCCGACTTCTGGCAGCCGGTGTCCGGCGGCGCACCCGCCCGGACCGAGCTGGACCGGGCGTACCAGCGGTTGCGCGGGTCCGGCTGACCTGGCGGACATCCGCGCCCCACTGGCCCGGCAGCGCGTCCGGCGGCTGCGGCGAAACCGTCCGGTGGGGCGCTGCCTCTCCGGTGGCGGGTCAGCTGGTCCAGCCGCCGTCCGAGGTGATGACGGCGCCGTTGACGTTGACCGCCTCGTCGCTGCCGAGCCAGGCGACCAGGGTCGCGACCTCGTCCGGTGCGGCGGTCCGGGTCACGTGACCGGCGAAGGACTTCGACAGTCGCTCGTACGCCCATTCGACCTTCGGTTGGGCGCTGCGGCCGATGTTCGTCTCCACCCCGCCGGGGCAGACAGCGTTGGTCCGGATGCCGTCCGCGCCGTACAGGAACGCCGTCGAACGGGTCAGTCCGATCAGGCCGTGCTTCGACGCCACGTACGCGGACCCGGCGACCGAACCGGTCAGCCCACCGATCGAGGCGATGTTGACGATCGCCCGCCGGGCAGCCGGGTGACCAGTTCGTCGATGTCGGCCTGCACGGTCACATCGGCGGTGACCAGGTCGGCGGCGTGTCCGGCGGCGGCAAGCAGCTTGCCGGTGCCGTCCAGCCCATCGGTGTCGACGTCGCAGCCGACCACCGTCGCTCCCTCTGCGGCCAGCCGCAGCGCCACCGCCCGACCGATGCCGGAGCCGGCGCCGGTGACCAGCGCGACCTTACCCGCGTACCGCTGCTCGGACATGGGTTCCGCCTCCTGTGGCGGCGCGGTCCGGACCGGTCGCCCGGACCCGCCCACGTCCACCCTTTCCCGGTGGGATCCCGGCCAGCCAGGCCCAAGGTCACGACCTTTCGGGCCGACCGGATCAGCCCCGGCCTTCGGAACGTTGATCCGCGCAGTCGAGGGAACCGTCATTGTCGTCAAACCGGCCCGGAGACAACCATGTGGGTGCCCTCGACCGTGGCCACTCGACGCAGGCTCGCGCTGCCACGACCACCGCCAAGATCAGTTAAATGGCATGCTTGGTCGAGGCGACAAAGCGGGACCAGGCCGACGGGGCGAAGGTCAACGTCCCGCCGGCACGGTCCTTGCTGTCCCGGACCAGCACCCGGCCGGGCAGGTTGTCGGCGACCTCGACACAGGCACCGCCGTTGCTGCCGCTACGGGTGGACGTGCGCCACACCGGCTCGCTCATGCTCATCGATCACTCTCAGGATCAGGTCACGGGACTGGTTACAGGGCAGTGCCCGCGCGCAGATCATCTCCCAGGCGAGCACCAGGTGGCGGAGCTTGTCGGCGGTCTCGCAGACCCGCCCCGCGACTTGGTCTTCAATGTACGCCGCCGTTCCGCCGTCCGGCAGGGTCGCCAACACGAACGCCCCGGTCAGGCCCGGATGCAGCCCGGCGGAGAACGGCAGGACGCGCACGTGCACGGTCTGCCGGTGGCCGATGTCGACCAGATGCTCCAGCTGGTCCTTCATCAGCGCCGACGGACCGACCCGCAGCGCCGCCTCGCCGATGATCGCGGTCAGCGGCACCGGGTGCGGGTGTGCCCGCTCCAGCGCCGCCGTCTGCCGCTCCAGCCGCTCCCGGGTCATCTCCTCGATCTGCACCTCGGTGTGCGTGCCAGCGGAGATGACCTCCCGGGCGTACGCCTCGGTCTGCAGCAGCCCCGGGATGAGCGAGTGCTCGAACCAACGCAGCTGCACCGCCCGGGACTCGTTCAGCTTCCACGGACGCATCCACGGAGCGACCGCCTCGCCGCGCGCCTGCTCGGCCAGCCGGCGCAGCTCGTCGCCGGTGCCGAGCACCCGGTCCAGGTTGACCGCCAGGTCGTCGGGCGGCAGTGAGCGCCCCGTCTCGTAGTGGCCGATCTGCGAACCGGTCACGTGCACCTGTGAGCCGAGCGCGTCCTGCGACAACCCTTTCTCGGTCCGCCGCAACCGCAGGATATGCCGAAACTCATTCACATTCGCCATCTGTTCCCCCACGACGATGAAGTAGTGACCCTATTACCGCCACACATCTTCCTGGCCGGGACACGGATAGTCCAGGGTGGAAGTCAGACCCGGAGGGAATGACCGGCAAGCGTTCCCTCCGGGGCACCCGAATCGCACTCTCCACGTAGGGGGAACAGTGCCCAGGAACGATGGAATCGGCGGGACGCCCCGGCTCGCCCGGTACACCTCGATCGGTACGCCACGCAATGTCGACTTGACACCGAACCGGCCTCCGCTGCCGAAGCGAACCCCTGGGCAGATCGACCCGGACCGCGACTGGCCGTTCCAGCTCAACGGCGCTCAGCCACGCTCCGCCGCGCTGGAAGCGGCGATCCGGCAGGCGAACGAGACGGCTCGTACGCATATCCCGAACCGGACCACCGGCGAGTGCCACCGGTGCGGCGGGGTGGTCGCGCCGTGCCGGCCGTCGCTGCGCGCCCTCGCCATCCTGGACCGGTGGGACCTGAGCTCGGCGCGACGGGTCCGGGCGGTGCTGCACCTCTCCGGCCTGATGCCGGCCGGCTATCCGCACGACAACGCAGGCAACGACCAGGGTGACGACGTCAACGACGAGTGACCAGCCCCCGTAGACACCCGGGGTGCTCCGCTCCCCCGCTCGCCGCGACCGGTCCCATGACGGTCCTCTCCCCAGCCCCCGGCCGGGAGGGTCCGCCACGACGGCCGGTCCAGCGCGGCCGACCGGCCGCGTTCCCTGCCCGGGAGGCACCACCGAATGGGCGGGCGACGGAGCACCCCGGGCCATTCCCGACGTCCGCACGGGATCCTGGCGCATCGATCCGCACGGGATCCTGGCGCATCGATGTGAGGCTGAGATACCTATTCCGCGCCAGATAACGTATCTCAGCCTCACATCGCGGAGCGGCCGGGCGGGGAAGCGGCGGGGGCGGGAAGCGGGGAGCGGCGGGCAGAAAGCGACGGACAGCGCGCGGGGCAGTCGACGGCAGCGCCGTGGCCGGTTAAGCTCACCGGCAGCGCGTCGGGGATCGCGCCGAGACTCGCCGGAAGGCTCGAAGCCACCCCAGGTCCGAGGTTCGGGCGACGGACGCCGGAGCTCTGAATCCGCCCGTGCGAGTCCGGGCGCAGAGCGAGGTTTCCCGTGAAGACGCTCCCCGACAATCCGCACCTGGATCACCTGCGGCAACAGGCCAAGGAACTGCTGGCCGGGCTGCGTGACGTCGATCCGACCGCGACCCTGGCCGACGCGCAGGCGGCGCTGGCCGGTCAGTACGGCTTCCATACCTGGCCGGAGCTCAAGGCCGAGGTCGACCGGATGCACGGGCAGGCCGACACCGCCGACCCGTCGCTTGCCCGGGCGGTCGCGGACCGCTTCGACCTGGGCAGCGTCGCCGGCCCGATGCGCTCGCTGGCCCGCCCGGACGACATCGGTCGCCGCTGGTCGATCACCACCGACCGGGGCCGCTTCACCATCCGTACGATGGACACCTGGCTGCCGATCGTCGACGCCGACACCGACGTCGCCCTGCAGCTGGCCGCCGCAGCGGCCGGTGTGCTGCTGCCGACCCCGGTACGCAGCCGCGACGGCGAGGTCGTCGAGTCCGTAGGTGGTCACCGGTGGCGGGCGTACCACCAGCTGCCGGCCGGGCCGCCGCTCGCGGCCCCGGTGAGTGCGGCGGTCGCCGGTGCGGTCGGCGACGTACTCGCCACGCTGCACGGCCTGGCGTTGCCGGTCGACCGGGTCAGCCCGTGGCACGCCAGACGGCTCGGTCCGGCCAGTTGGGCCGGGCTGGCGGCCACCGCGACCGCCCGGCAGGCACCCTGGGCCGGGCAGCTGGCGGCGGCGGTGCCGGCCCTGGAGGACCTGGCGGCGGTCGGCCGCGACGTGCCGGTGCCGGATCCGGTGCTGACCCACAACACGCTCGGGCCGGCGCAGACCCGGCTCGCCCCCGACGGTCGCCTCGTCGTCGTCGGCTGGGAGCACGCCGGTGGCCAGCCGCCGGCATGGGAGGTGGCGAACGCACTGCTGGACTGGGCGGTCGCCCCGCACGGTCGGGTCGACGCCGTCGGTGCGCGGGCGCTGGTCGACGGCTACCGTCGGCGGGCCGGTGGCGTGCCGACACGGTGCCTGGCCGATTTCCGGGGCGCGGCGACCGGTCTGGTCAACTACGTGTACGAGCAGGTCGAGGCGGCGTTGGCGGCGGAGACGACCGAGGATCGGCGGTACGCCGACCGCGGCGTCCGCCACCTGCTGACGCACCTGCCGACCCGTACCACCTTGGAGCGCCTGCTCGACGCGGTGGCCTGAGCCAGGGACGGGTGGCCGGAAACCCAGGCGACCGGGCGAGGGGCGGCGGGTATCGTGGGCAACGCCATGAACCCGCCCTCCGCCGCGCGCTCCGCCCCTGAACTGCTGAAACTCCTCCCCGAGCTGACGCTTCGTGACGAGCGGCGGCTGCGGCGACGCCTCGACGGAGTGCGCAAGGTCCGGGATCCGCAGGCCCGGCAGTCGGCAATCGACGAGATCGCCAGCGCGGTAGCGTCGGCCCGGCAGGCGGTGCAGCGGCGGCGGGACGCGGTGCCGCAGGTCAGCTACCCCGCCGGGCTGCCGGTCAGCGAACGCGCCAGGGACATCGCAGCGGCGATCCGCGACCACCAGGTGGTGATCGTGGCCGGCGAGACCGGCTCGGGCAAGACCACCCAGATCCCGAAGATCTGCCTGGAGCTGGGTCGTGGGGTGCGCGGGCTGATCGGGCACACCCAGCCGCGTCGGCTGGCCGCCCGTACCGTCGCCGACCGGATCGCCGACGAGCTCGGCACCACGCTGGGCGACGTGGTCGGCTACAAGGTCCGGTTCAACGATCAGGTCGGCGGCCAGACCCTGGTGAAGTTGATGACCGACGGGATCCTGCTGGCCGAGCTGCAGCACGACAAGATGCTGCGCCAGTACGACACGTTGATCATCGACGAGGCCCACGAGCGCAGCCTGAACATCGACTTCATCCTCGGCTACCTCAAGCAACTGCTGCCCCGCCGCCCCGACCTGAAAGTGGTCATCACCTCGGCGACGATCGACCCGCAGCGCTTCGCCGACCATTTCAGCGAGCCGGGCCGGCCACCGGTGCCGGTGGTCGAGGTGTCCGGGCGTACCTATCCGGTGGAGGTCCGCTACCGGCCGCTGCTGCGCGAGACCGTCGACCCGGACGACCCCGACGCCACCCCGGGCACCGTGACGCTCGACCAGGTCGACGGGATCGGCGCGGCGGTCGAGGAGCTGGCCGGCGAAGGCCCCGGTGACATCCTGGTCTTCCTCAGCGGCGAGCGGGAGATCCGCGACGCCGCCGACGCGCTGGGCAAGCTGGTCGCCAACCGGCCCCGGCTGCGCGATACGGAGATCCTGCCGCTGTACGCCCGGTTGTCCGCCGCCGAACAACACCGGATCTTCCAGCCGCATCCGGGCCGGCGGGTGGTGCTGGCGACGAATGTCGCCGAGACGTCGCTGACCGTGCCGGGCATCAAATACGTGATCGACCCGGGTACGGCGCGGATCTCCCGCTACAGCAACCGGCTCAAGGTGCAGCGGCTGCCGATCGAACCGGTGTCGCAGGCGTCGGCCAACCAGCGAAAGGGCCGCTGCGGGCGCACCTCCGACGGCATCTGCATCCGGCTGTACGACGAGGCCGACTTCGAGTCGAGACCGGAGTTCACCGATCCGGAAATCCTGCGGACCAACCTGGCCTCGGTGATCCTGCAGATGACGTCGATCGGGCTGGGCGACATCGCCGCGTTCCCGTTCGTCGAGCCGCCGGATCGTCGACAGATCACCGATGGCGTCGCGCTGCTGCACGAGCTGGGCGCGATCGAGCCACCGTCGCCGGGCCTGCCGCCCCGGTTGACCCAGGTGGGCCGACGGCTGGCGCAGCTGCCGGTGGATCCCCGGCTGGGCCGGATGGTACTCGCGGCCGAGGGCAACGGCTGCGTCGACGAGGTCGCGGTGATCGCCGCCGCGCTGTCCATCCAGGACCCCCGGGAGCGGCCGGCGGAGCAGAAACCCCAGGCCGACCAGGCACACGCCCGGTTCGCCGATCCCGAGTCCGACTTCGTCGCGCTGCTCAACCTGTGGCGCTACCTGCGGGAGCAGCAGCGGGAGCGGTCCGGCAGCGCGTTCCGGCGGATGTGCCGCGCCGAGTTCCTCAACTACCTGCGGGTCCGCGAGTGGCAGGACATCCACAGCCAGATCCGGCAGGTGCTGCGCGGGATGAACGTACCGGTCGACCGGGGCGGTGAGCCGGCCGCGCCGACCGCCGTACACCAGTCGCTGCTGGCCGGCCTGCTGTCGCACGTCGGGGTGAAGGATCCGGCCAAGCCGGAGTACCTGGGTGCCCGGGGAGCCAAGTTCGCGGTCTTCCCCGGCTCGGCGCTGGCCCGCCGACCGCCCCGTTGGGTGATGGCCGCCGAGCTGGTCGAGACGTCCCGGCTGTGGGCCCGTACGGTCGCCAGGATCGAACCCGGGTGGGTCGAGGCGCTCGCCGGTCACCTGGTGAAACGCTCGTACAGCGAGCCGCACTGGGAGAAGAAGCAGGCGGCGGTGATGGCCTATGAGAAGGTCACTCTGTACGGCGTACCGCTGGTCGCCGGACGTAAGGTGACCTTCGGCCGGGTCGATCCGGCGCTGAGCCGGGAGCTGTTCATCCGGCACGCCCTCGTCGAGGGCGACTGGCACACCCCGCACCGGTTCTTCCACGACAACCGGGCGTTGCTCGACGAGGTCGGCGAGCTGGAGGAACGGGTCCGCCGCCGGGACATCGTGGTCGACGACGAGACCCTGTTCGAGTTCTACGACCAACGGCTTCCGGCCGAGGTGGTCTCCGGCCGGCACTTCGACAGTTGGTGGAAGAAGGCCCGCCGGGACCGGCCCGACCTGCTCACCTTCGACCGGGACATGCTGGTCAACCAGGGCAAGGGCCGCATCGACCCGGCGGACTTCCCGGACGAGTGGCACTCCGACGGGGTGGCGCTGCCGCTGACGTACCGCTTCGAGCCCGGTACCGGGACCGACGGGGTGACCGTCGACGTGCCGTTGGCGATGCTCAACCAGGTGCCGGACGACAGTTTCGACTGGCACGTGCCCGGGTTGCGGGAGGAGCTGGTGGTGGCCCTGATCCGGTCGCTACCGAAGCAGCTGCGCCGCAACTTCGTGCCGGTGCCCGACTTCGCCCGCGCGGTGCTGGCCGCCATCAAGCCCGGCGCCGAGCCGCTGCTGGACGCGCTCGGCCGGGAACTGCGGCGGCTGACCGGCGTCGTGGTGCCGCACGACGCCTGGGACCTGACAAAGGTGCCGCCGCACCTGCGGGTCACCTTCCGGGTGGTCGACGAGAACGACAAGCCGCTGGCCGAGGGGAAGGACCTGGCCACGCTGCGCCGCGAGCTGACCACCGAGGTACGCAAGGTGGTGGCGGCCGCCGCGCCGGA
Organism: Micromonospora sp. LOL_015; assembly: GCF_048060275.1. Taxonomy (NCBI): domain Bacteria; kingdom Bacillati; phylum Actinomycetota; class Actinomycetes; order Micromonosporales; family Micromonosporaceae; genus Micromonospora; species Micromonospora sp. LOL_015. The sequence continues at coordinate 35,576 of NZ_JBHMIO010000030.1, read as the reverse complement.
CGTGGAGCGGCGCGGGCTGCGCGAGTGGACCATCGGCACGCTGCCGCGCAGTGTCGAGCAGGACCGGGTCGGCTACCGGATCACCGCGTACCCGGGTCTGGTCGACGAGGGTGCCAGCGTCGCGGTCCGGGTGTTCGACAGCGCCGCCGTGCGGGACCGGTCGATGTGGGCCGGCACCCGGCGGCTGCTGCTGCTCACCCTGCCGTCGCCGGCGAAGTTCGTCTCCGGTCGGTTGTCCAACCAGGACAAGCTGGCATTGAGCCGCAACCCGTACCGCAACGTCGTCGAGCTGCTGGACGACTGCGCCGGGGCGGCGGCGGACCTGCTGATGACGCAGGCGGGCGGGCCGGCCTGGGACGCCGAAGGCTTCGTCGCGCTACGCGAGCAGGTCCGCGCCGGGCTGGTCGACGTCACGGTCGAGATCGTTTCCCGGGTACGCCAGGTGCTGGCGGCGGCGTACGCGGTGCAGCAACGGCTCGGCCGTACCACCGATCTCGCGCTGGTGGCCGCGCTCACCGACGTCCGCGAGCAGCTCGCCGCCCTGGTCTATCCGGGGTTCGTGACCGCCACCGGGTACGCCCGGCTGGCGGACCTGCCGCGCTATCTGACCGCGATCGAACGCCGGTTGGAGAAGCTGCCGCAGAATCCGCGCCGGGACCGCGACCAGCAGGCCAGGATCGACACGGTACGCCGGGAGTACCAGCAGATGCTCGACGGGTTGCCGCCGGCCCGGCACAACACCGAAGCCGCCCGGCGGATCCGCTGGATGATCGAGGAGCTGCGGGTCAACGTGTTCGCTCAGGCGTTGGGTACCCCGTACCCGGTGTCGGAACCGCGGATCTACCGGGTGATGGACGAGGCCGAGCAGGCCGAGTGAGTCAATCAGTTCCGTTGCAGGGTGAGCACAGACAGCCCGGCGACGGCGTCGATGTCGTACCGGTCGGTCGCGCCCGCCCAACCCTGGCCGGTGAAGACCGCACCGGGGGCGATGCCGTCGTGGCTGCGGGTGTCGATGGTGGCACTGGCCGCCCCGGACCCGAACCGGACCTGGGCCGGCGGCCCGTCCGGGGCGTTGATCACGAACTGGTTGGCACCGCCGGTCATCCGCACCGGCAGGGTGCCGTCCGGCGCGGGCAGGGACAGCTCGATGCGGGCCGCCCCGCCGACGATGTCCACTCCGCTCAGTTCAGCATCGGTCAGGTCGATCGAGTGTTCCGCGACGCCGCCGGTGAGCCGCAACTGCCAGCGCACCGACGAGTGCAGCTCGATGTCGACGACACCGGGCCCGGGCTGGTCGTTCGGCACCAGGTGCAGCTTGATCCGGTCGCCGTCGGCGATCACCCGTGGTTGCACGTCGGCGTCGATCGGGGTTCGGATCCGGTACAGGTCGTCGCCGAGGTCGGCGGCCCGGATGCTGACCGTCGTGGTACCGCTGACCAGGTTGAATTCGGCCTGCTGTAGTTCGCCGAGCGGGCCGGTCACCAGGCGTTCGGTGGCGGGCTCCGGGGCGACGGTGGCCGGGTCGACCGCATCGGAGCCGGCGGCCGGCGACGGGGAATCGGCGGCCGGCGACGGGGAATCGGCGGTTGGCGACGGGGAATCGGCGGCCGGCAACGGGGAATCGGCGGCGACGGTGTCCGAGGCGGTCCGCAGCGTGTCAACGACGCCGGCCCCGACCAACGCGGCGACGAGGAACAGCGCCACCAGCCCGGTGACGACCATCGCTAGTCGGCGCGGACCGCGACCGGTCGGCACGGACATGTCTGGTTCCGAGTCGAAGAACGGTACCGCCGGAGTGACCGGTTCCGGTCGGTCCAGTTCCCGGGCCAGCCACGGTGGCGGCGGCACCAGGCGCGGCGGCACGGTCACCGGCTCGTCGAGGTCGAGGCGCTGCGGGTTGTTGGCCGGTTCAGGTGGATACCCGGCCGTGGGACCATGCCAGGCAGGATCGGGTCGCCGCATCGGATTGGGTTCCCGTGCCGGCGCTGGACCCTGCACCTCGCCGAGTTCGATCGCGGCTGGTTCGCCCCCCTGTGCCGGTCGCTGCATGACTGCCCCTCCTCGGCGTTCGCGGGCGCGGCGCACCGTTGTGCCCGTACAGCAGTACGCAGCCGGACGTTGCGCGGATCGATGCCGGTGCCGGAAAGTTCCGGCCGCCGGCCGCAACCTGACCTTGGGCTCAGCGGTCACTCATACTCGGTGGCAGGGCTCGCGTCCACCCCCGCCTACCGGCGCGGGCCCGGAGGACAGTGATGCGCATTCAGGTCGAAACGAGCATCCCACCCGAATTGTCCGAACCAACCTGGCAGTTGTACACCACGGCGTTCGACGAACTCCGGGTCACCGCGGTCCAACGGCACGTGATGTACCGGGTCGAGTTCGACCAGGTGCTGAGCGACACCCGGGTGCTGAAGTATCTGGGGCGCGACGACCGGTCCCCCGATCTGCTGACCGCGCTCGCCACCTTCACCAACGAGCTGGAGTCCATGCCGCTGATCTCCCCGGACTACTTCGCCCACCGCTGGCCGGACCTGTACGCGCAACGCCGGATCTGGTACATCGGCTTCTTCGCCGTCCATCCGCGGTACCGAGGCAGCGGCATCTTCGAATCGGTGATCGCCGACATGTGGCAACGCGTGCAGGACAGCGACGGGGTCGCGGCGTTGGACATCTGCCGCCGCAACGACCAGATCGGGCTCGGCCGGGCCATCCATCAGACCTTGGGGACGTTGACCGAGGGAGCGCGAGCGACCCGGCTGGACGAGCAGACGTTCTGGCTCTACGAGTTGCCGCCGCGCCCCTGAACCTGTCCGGCAGCCGGCACCACTGGCCCGTCCACCGGGTCGGCGGGTCGGTCTGCCCACCGTCGGGCGAACTCAGCCGGGCCGACCGGCTCTCCCCAGAGCCTGCCCTGCCCGAACAGCACGCCGAGGACGGCCAGCACGCCCTGCTGCAGCGGGGTCTCCACCCCCTCGGCGACCACGGTCAGGTGCAGGGCGCTGCTCATCGCCACCACCGCCCTGACAATCTCCTCATCCTTGGCGCTCTGGCCGAGGCCGGCGACGAACGCCCGGTCCACCTTGACCCCGGTGACCGGATGCTTGCGTAGATAGCCCAATGCGGAGAACCCTGTGCCGAAGTCGTCGACGACGACCCGAATTCCCCGCTGCCGCAGGTCAGCCAGCACCTGGCCGGTCGCGCTGGTCGGGTCGATCATCACCGACTCGGTGATCTCCAGGACGACGGCGGAGGCCGGCACCTGGTGACGGTCGAGCGCATCGTCCAACGCCCGGATCAGACCCGGGTCACGCAACTGGCGGGGCGACACGTTGACCGACATCCAGAAATCTGCCGTCACCGTGCCGTCCGCCCGCCACTGTGCCAGTTGCCGCAACGACCGGTCGAGCACCCAGCGTCCGATCGGGCCAATCAGCCCGGTGTCCTCGGCGATCGGGATGAACACCGCCGGTGAGATGCTGCCCCGGCCCGGGTGTTCCCAGCGCAGCAGTGCCTCGGCGCCGATCAGGCTGCCGCTTTCCAGGTCGACGATCGGTTGAAAGGCGATGCGCAGATCGTCCTCGCTGAGGGCGATCCGCAGGGCCTGTTCGATCTCCACCCGCTCGCGGACCCGCTCGTGCATCGACGCGTCGAACATCACCCAGCGGCCGCGACCGTCGGCCTTCGCCTGGTACATGGCCGTGTCGGCGTCGCGCAGCAACGCGTCGGCGGTCACCGGCGGATCGTTGCCCGCGCCATCGTCGTCTAGGTGGGTCCCGGCGATCCCGACCGAGACGGTGATCACCGCCTCGACCTGCCTGATCCGCAGCGGTTCGTGCACACAGTCGATGATCCGGTCGGCCAGCGCCACGGCCTGCGCGCGGCTGCCCAACTGGACCACGACGAACTCGTCCCCACCGACCCGGGCGACCGTCGCCGCGGCCGGCAGCGCCGCCCGCAGGCGGGCCGCCATCTGCGCGATCAGCTGGTCGCCAGCGTGGTGCCCCCACGAGTCGTTGACCAGCTTGAAGCCATCGAGGTCGAGGAAGAACACCCAGACCCCGGCATCCGCTGGCCGACCGATGGTGAGCAGCCGGCGCACCTCGGCGGCGAGCATCAACCGGTTCGGCAGGCCGGTCAGCGGGTCGTGGGTGGCGCGGTGTTCGTAGCGCCGTTGCGCGGCGGCGTACCCCTGGACGGCGGAGACCGCCCGCATCATCAGCAGCACTACCATGGCGGCGCCGCCCACGCCGAGTGCCAGCCGGTCGGCTGTCGACCGGCCAGAGACGAAGACGGTGAGCACGAACGGCGCGGCCAGCGCCGGGCCGATCAGCAGCAGCCGCTGCCAGGACCAGGCCTGCACCGGCAGTCGGGCCGCCTGGCCGAGGTCGACCACGGAGGGGTGCAGGGCGGCGGCGCCGATCAGCAGGAAGCCGAGCATGAAGGGCAGATCCAGCAGCCGGGATCCGGTGAGCTGACCGGAGACTCCGATGATGGCGTACAGCACGTCGCCGACCACCAGCAGACTCATGGAGGCGACCAGTAGCAGGTAGCTCGGCCGCCGTACGGCGGTGGTGAAGGCCAGGCTGACCAGCAGCAGGATCAGGATCACGTCGAAGATCGGATACAGCGCGGCGAGCGCCGAGACCAGGGCCGGCCGGTCGGTGATGCTGCCCGCCGGCACCGCCAGCAGCAGTACGGAGCACAGCGCCGCGCCGATGAAGACGATCAGACCGTCGATCACCGCGTGTGACGGCAGCCGGCCCCGGGTGCGCAGCAGCCCGGCCAGGCCGAGCAGCATGAACAGGTAGCCCGGCACGGTGGCGGCGTCGGCGGTCAATGCGTACGGCCCGTCCTGCTCGACCGCCCACGGCCGGGCCAGCGCCCCGGTGAGGAAGCACACGCAGGCGACGGCGAGCAGCCGCCAGGCCCAGCGGGGCTGGGCCCGGTGCCAACGAGGGCCCAGGGTCACGGCGAGCGCGCCACCGACCCCGGCGACGGTGAAGGCCGGTCCGGCGATCATCGGCGTGTCGAACGCCGCGTAGAGCGCGGCGGCGACAACGCCGAAGGCCAGGAACACCAGTGCCGGCAACGACGACGACATGGCCCGTCCCGTCCCCGGCGCTGCGGGTCGCGTCACGATGGCCCCTGCGCACATGTCATTCACCGGCTGATTCGTCGAACAGGCCGACACCATACCAAGGTGACGGGGCGGTCAGCCTGGTCAGGCCGGGCCACCACGGCGGGGCCGATCGGTCGCGGCTGATGGCCGCTGCCACACCGCCAACCAATCGTCCGCTTGGCATATGCACGGGTGGATATCGCCGGTTTGACGTGCGAAGTCGGTGGATATGTTGGCCCGGTGCCTGCCACCCCTCCCTCGCCGGGCCGGCTGCCGTCGCTGACCGGGCTGCGGTTCGCCGCAGCGCTGCTGGTCTTCGGCGTGCACGCCTACTCGTTCATCCCGTTGGCTGACCCGCCGGCCGACCAGGTCGCCGGCATCCTGTTCAACGGCGGTGACCTGGGCGTCTCGTTCTTCTTTGTGCTGTCCGGCTTCGTACTCACCTGGTCGGTCCGCCCCGGCTACCGGCCGGGCCGGTTCTGGTGGGGACGCCTGGCGCGGGTCTACCCGGCGCATCTGGTCGCCCTGGTGCCGGCCGTCGTCGGCCTGATGCTGACGGCACGACTGCCGGACATCTGGCCGCGGCTGCTGGCCTTCTCGGCACCGCTGGTCCAGGCCTGGCATCCGTCGGACGTGTACTACCTGGGGATCAACCCGGTCACTTGGTCGCTCTCCTGCGAAATGGCGTTCTACCTGGCGTTCCCCCTGCTGTACGCGGGACTGCGCCGGCTCGGCACGACGGCGTTGCGGGCCACCGCCGTCGCCCTGCCGGCCGCCGTCTGGCTGATGCCGGTGGTGGCCGACCTGCTGATCGCGGCGGAACACCGCCGCTGGTTCGTCTACATCTTCCCGCCGGTACGGATGTTGGAGTTCCTGCTCGGCATCGTGCTGGCGCTGCTGGTGCGGCGGAGCGCCTGGCGAGGTCCGGGACTGCCGGTGGCCACTGCCCTGTGGGTGGCGAACTATCTCGCCGTCGAGTGGCTGCCGGCGCAGGCCCGCGACACCGCGGCGACGATCGTGACGATCGGTCTGCTGGTCCCGGCGGCGGCACTGGCCGACCTGCACGGCCGGCGGTCCTGGTGGCGGCACCGGGTCGCGGTCCATCTGGGCGAGGTGTCGTACGCGTTCTTCCTGCTCCATCTCGTGGTGATCGTGACCGTGATGCACCTCGTCGGCCGGGACCGGGAGTGGACCGCCTGGCAGGCGGTCGGGTTGACGCTGGCGTTCCTGGTCGGGTCCTACCTGTTGGCGGTGCCGCTGCACCGGTGGGTTGAGCTGCCGGCGATGCGTCGACTCAGGCCGACTCCGCCGGCAACTCCGCCCGGGCTCCGGGCCGGACCGCCGCCCGGACCGCAGGAGCGGGACCGGCGGCAGACCGGATCGGATCCCCGGCGGGACGCTCTCACCGGTTGACTACGCTCGCCGACGGGGCGGCACCGCACGCCGATGGGAGGCACCATGGACAGGCCAGTGGGTGGGTTCGACGCACAGCTCGGCGTTCGGGCCGAAGAGATCTCCGCAGAGCGGGTGGAGCTGCGGCTGCCGGTGACCCCGGCGCTGCACCAGCTGTTCGGGATCGTGCACGGCGGGGTGTACTGCGCGCTGGTGGAGAGCGCGGCGAGCATCGGCGCGGCGACCTGGCTCGGTGACGAGGGCCGAGTGGTGGGGGTGGCCAACCAGACCGACTTCCTGAAGGCGGTCTCCGGCGGGGAACTGATCGCCGTCGGCACGCCGGTCCACCGCGGCTACAGCCAGCAACTGTGGCAGGTCCAGATCACCGACGGTGACGATCAGCTGATCGCCCGGGGTCAGGTGCGGCTGCAGAACCTCCGGCCGGGAGGCGGCCGCCGCTCCTGACATCGCCCGCTGCCCGCCCAGCCACGACAGCCCGCCCATTGGTCCGGTGATCCGGCGAACCGGACACCTCTCCGGCCCGTACACACTGGCAGGAGGCGATGAGACATGGGCATCATGGTAAACCCTGCACGCCGTGACACGACCGGTTCCGACCTCTACATCCTGCGCGGTCTGCTGTGGTGCGGCGACCGCCTGTTGATTCCGGCCAGCACCGACGACGGCACCCGCCACTACGCCTGCCCCGACACGGAATGTGACCGTTCCCTGATCAACGCCGAGGAGATCGAACAGCAGGTGTGGCAGCGGTACGTACAGTTGAACGCCGACGCCGCCGACGTGGTCAGCCGCGACCAGCGGCGGGCGGCGCTGGTCGGCGTCCTGGCCCGGATCACCGTCGGCACCAGCCTGGTGGGGCTGGACTACGGCTGGCGGGACTGACCGCAGCCTGGACCGCCACTCGCTACCGGGACGGGCCGGTCACAGCACGAACGCATCGGTCCACAGCTGCCCGGACCGGCCGGTCAACGCGCCCAGCAACGCGACCGCCTGGCCGTCGGTGAGTGAGGCGACGTAGTCGATGATCGCCCGGCCCTGAGCGGCGGCGGCCAGGCCGTCCACCCGACTGCGGCCCGGGGCACCGGTCAGGCCGTCGCGCGGGGCACCACCCGCCCCGGACGGGGTGTCGCTGCCGACGGTCGCAGCCAGCTCGGCCTCGGCCAGCTCGACCAGGTCGTGCAGCCGGCGGGGCAGCCGCCCCTGCTCGTCCGGGTCGGTCACCCAGGCGTGCAGCGCGTCGACCAGGGTGGCCAGCAGATCGGCCTGACCACGCTGGTGCAGCGCCAGGTCCGGCCGGGCGAGGACGAACCGGTGGTGCACGAACTTGAGCACCTGCACCTCGTGCCACTGGGCGGTGGCCAGCAGCACGTGGCCGGAGCGTACCGGCGGGTCGGCGGTGACGCCGATCGCGCCGACCAGTCGCCGGGTCCACCGCGCGGAGAACGTGCTGATGCTCTCCTCCGCTTCGATCGACCCGTCGAACGGCACCATCAGCAGGCCGTCCACCAGCTCCTGACGGACGTGTTCGACGGCGGCGGCGAACGCCTCGTCGGAGGCGATCCAGCTGTCCTTGCGGTGCAGCTGGCGGCGGAGCCGCTCGATGGACCGGCCGGGGCGGTGCGCGCTGGCGGCGATCTCCGCGTCGGTGAGCTCCCGCAGCTCGGCGGCGGAGCGCTGCCAGGTGACGAGTTCACCGGCGACCGGGCCCTGCTGCAGTACGCCGACCCGGTGGAAGTCCTCCACGTCGTGGATGGCGTACGCGATGTCGTCGGCGGTATCCATTATCGACGCTTCGACGGTCTGTTGCCACGGCTCGATCACCCCGGCGAACGGCGCGCGGGCCTGCCGCAGGTCGGCCGCCTCGGTGGTGTAGGCGCCGAACTTGACCGACCCCACCGCCGGATCGTCGGGCGCGACCGCGGCACCACGGGGCGCCGGACGCAGCAGGCTCGGATGCGGCTGCGGATAGGTGCGCCGGGTCCACGGGTACTTGAGCATCGCGGCCCGCACCGCTGCGGTCAGGTCCAGACCGACGGCCGCCTCGCCCCGGATCTCGGTGCTGGTCACGATCCGGTAGGACTGGGCGTTTCCCTCGAACCCGTCCGGCAGACCGAGCCGGTGCCGGGCCACCCGGTCCAGCACCCGTTCACCGAGGTGCCCGAACGGTGGGTGGCCCAGGTCGTGGGCAAGCGCCGCCGCCTCGACCACGTCCGGATCGCAGCCGCCGAGTTCGTCGAGCAGGGTCCGGTGCCGTTCGTCGGCCGTCAGCCGCTCGGCGACGGCCCGGCCCACCTGGGCCACCTTGAGGCTGTGGGTGAGCCGGTTGTGCACCAGCAGGCCGGAGCCGCCCGGGCTGATCACCTGGGTCACGCCGCCGAGCCGGGCGAAGAACGGTGAGGAGACGATCCGGTCCCGGTCGGCCCGGAACGGACTCGCCGCCAGATCGCTGGCGGCGGCGGCCCGTCGGCCGGACAGGCGGCGGGCACGGAGGTCCCCGGCCGGCGGGGTGGCCGACCGGACTGCTGCTGGTGCCAGGTCCACCAGCAGACGCTAACCCGGCGCCGGTGCGATACCTGGTCCGGGGTGGCATTTCGGCGCTGTCGAAGGAACATTTACCGGTTTCCAACAAAGGAATGGCTTGAGCTGATTGGTCCGGCGTCGTAAGGTTCCGCTTCAGCAAGGTCATCCGTCCTTGCCGGGCCGTTCCCGCGGCCCTGCTCGGCTCGCGCACCAGAAACCGCCGCAGGGGACGACTCGATGCGCCGTGCTCGAACTCCGACGGAGTTGACGCTGACCGAGGAGTTCTTCCTGGTTGCGCTCGACGACAGCACCGGCCGGCCGATGGCCGGCCGGGATCTGCTCGGTGCCGGGCTCGCCGGCGCCGCGATCGCCACGCTGATCCTCGCCGGTCGTGCCGAGGTCCGCGACGACCTGCTGGTGCCGGTTGACGGGCAGCCGCTCGGTGACCCGGTCGCCGACCCGCTGCTGGCCGAACTGCGGCTGGAACAACGCCAACCGGTGCCGGACTGGATCGCCCTGATGCGACCAGGGCTGCCCGGGGTGGTCGCTGAGGATCTGGAGACCCTCGGCGTGCTGCGCACCGAACAGGTCCGCCATCCGGTGACCCGCCGGATGACGACCCGGTTCCCGGCGATGGATCCGGTCCGCGCGGTCGGCCCCCGGGTCCGGCTCGGCCACGCCCTCGGCCGGGTCGTCGCGGTCGACGCCCGGACCGCCGCGCTCGCCCAGATCGTCCGCGCCACCGGCACCGAAGGCTGGTTCGTGACCATGTACGGGGCGACGGTACGGCGGCAGCTGGCGGCCACCGCGAGCCGGCTCGACCCGCAGCTGGCGGTGGTGGTCGACGCGATCAACCACCCGGCGCCACGGTCCCGGCTGCCGGTGCGGCTGTGGCCGCAGCGGGACACGTCGATCGCCTGGTGACCTGCGCCGTCGACCGGGTCGCGTGGTGGCGCGACACCGACCGCCGGTAGCCGGCAGAATGCTCCCCGGACCACCCACCGTGGTCCCCGGCACCGGCCGCAGGACGGGTGCCGGCCACAGGCATCGGGCCGGGCGGGAGCACCCCCGCCCGGCAGCCGGGAGTTGGAGCGGGGCACGCGACGTGACCACAGCGATTGATCAGCGGATCGCCGAAGAACTGGGAGTACGGGCCGGGCAGGTGGCGTCCGCCGTCGAACTGCTCGACGGCGGCGCGACGGTGCCGTTCATCGCCCGGTACCGCAAGGAAGCCACCGGGATGCTCGACGACGCGCAGCTGCGTACCTTGGAGGAACGGCTGCGCTACCTGCGCGAGCTCGACGAGCGCCGCGACGCGATTCTGGAGTCGATCCGCAGCCAGGGCAAGCTCGACGAGGCGCTGACCGCGCAGATCATGGCGGCCGACTCGAAGGCCCGGCTGGAGGACATCTACCTGCCGTACAAGCCGAAGCGGCGAACCAAGGCGCAGATCGCCCGCGAGGCAGGCCTGGAGCCGCTCGCGGATCTGCTGCTCGGCGATCCGGGTCAGGACCCGCGGACCGCGGCCGCCGGCTACGTCGACGCAGACAAAGGTGTGGCTGACGCGGCGGCGGCGCTCGACGGCGCGCGGGCGATCCTGGTGGAACGCTTCGCCGAGGACGCCGACCTGATCGGTGGGCTGCGGGAGCGGATGTGGTCGCGGGGCCGGCTCACCTCCCGGGTACGCGAGGGCCGGCAGACCGAGGGGGCCAAGTTCGCCGACTACTTCGACTTCGCCGAGCCGTTCACCAGGCTGCCGTCGCACCGGGTGCTGGCCATGTTCCGGGGGGAGAAGGAACAGGTCCTCGACCTGACCATGGAGCCGGAGGAGGTGCCGGCCGACGCCGTCGCCGGGCCGAGCAGCTACGAGCCGATCATCGCCGGCCGGTTCGGCATCAGCGACCAGGGTCGGCCGGCGGACAGATGGCTGGCCGACACGGTCCGCTGGGCGTGGCGTACCCGGATCCTGATCCACCTCGGCGCCGACCTGCGGATGCGGTTGTGGCAGGCGGCCGAGGACGAGGCGGTCCGGGTGTTCGCCGCCAACCTGCGGGACCTGCTGCTGGCCGCGCCGGCCGGCAGCCGGGCCACGATGGGTCTGGACCCGGGCGTACGCACCGGGGTGAAGGTGGCCGTGGTCGACGCAACCGGCAAGGTGGTGGCCACCGAGACGGTCTACCCGCACGAGCCGCGCCGGCAGTGGGACGCCTCCGTCGACACGCTGGCGAAGTTGGCCGCCGCGCACCGGGTGGACCTGGTGGCGATCGGCAACGGCACCGCCTCGCGGGAGACCGACAAGCTGGTCGCTGACCTGATGGCCCGGCACCCCGAGTTGCAGCTGACCAAGGTGATGGTCTCCGAGGCCGGCGCATCAGTCTACTCGGCCTCGGCGTACGCCTCTCAGGAGCTGCCGGACCTCGACGTGTCGCTGCGCGGCGCGGTCTCCATCGCCCGCCGGTTGCAGGACCCGCTCGCCGAGCTGGTCAAGATCGACCCTCGGTCGATCGGTGTCGGGCAGTACCAGCACGACATCTCCGAGACGAAGCTGTCCCGCTCGCTCGACGCCGTGGTCGAGGACTGCGTCAACGGGGTCGGGGTGGACGTGAACACCGCGTCGGCACCGCTGTTGACCCGGGTCTCCGGCATCGGTGCCGGACTGGCCGAGAACATCGTGCTGCACCGCGACACGCACGGGCCGTTCCGGTCCCGGGAGGCGTTGCGAACGGTGGCCCGGCTGGGGCCGAAGGCGTTCGAACAGTGCGCCGGCTTCCTGCGCATCCGCGACGGTGACGACCCGCTCGACTCGTCCAGTGTGCACCCTGAGGCGTACCCGGTGGTCCGTCGGATCCTCGCCGACACCGGTAGTGACCTGCGGACGCTGATCGGCGACACGAAGACGTTGCGCCGAATCCGGCCGGAGAAGTTCGTCGACGCCGTGTTCGGTCTGCCGACGGTCACCGACATCCTCGCCGAGTTGGAGAAGCCGGGCCGCGACCCGCGTCCGGCGTTCCGTACCGCCACCTTCGCCGACGGTGTGGAGACCCTCGCCGACCTGCGGCCCGGCATGGTGCTGGAGGGCGTGGTGACCAACGTGGCCGCGTTCGGCGCGTTCGTCGACGTCGGGGTGCACCAGGACGGTCTGGTGCACGTGTCGGCGATGTCGAAGACGTTCGTCAAGGATCCGCGCGACGTGGCCAAGCCCGGTGACATCGTCCGGGTGAAGGTGCTCGATGTGGACGTCGCCCGCAAACGGATCTCGTTGACGCTCCGGCTGGACGACGAGCCGGGTGCCGGCCGCGCACCGGGTCAGCGCGACGGCGCGGACGGCAGCCGGGGCGGCGGCCCCGGCCGGGGCGGGCAGCCCCGGCAGCAGGGCCGCGACGCCAAGGGCGGCCGGGGTGGCAAGGACCGCCGGGGTGGCCAGCGCGGCGGAGGCCAGCCCGAGGGTGCGCTCGCCGACGCGCTGCGCCGGGCGGGTCTGGCCTGACCGGTCGGTCTGCACGCGAGGGGTCGGGACGGTTGCCGTCCCGACCCCTCACCGGTCAGGTGCTCGACGAATAGGTGAGGAAAAAGTTGTTCGGTGCCTGCGAACCTCCGGCGTTGAAGCAGATCACGTTGCGAACCAGCGCCGGGTTAGCGGACAGCACCCACGGTGTCTGCAGGTTGCAGTAGTCCGGGCTGGTGCCGAGCGCGGTGACCTGCACGGTGCTCGCCGGAACACCCACCGACGGCAGTGTCACCAGGTACTGCCCGACGCCGGAGACCGCGATGCTGTTGGCCCCACCGGCGGAGTTGAAGTTGGTCGACCCGCCGAAGGGCGAACTCAGCAGGTAGGCGAAGCGGGGACCACTGGGCGATCTTGCACCGCCGAGGGTTGAACGGGTGCTCGGCGGTTGCCTGCAAGTTGCCGTCCAGCAGGGCGGTGCCGAGTCCGTTGAGTTTCACCTCGTAGAAGCCGGTGCCGAGTTGGGTAACCGCGTTCCCGGCACCGATCGAGTTGTAGGACGACCGCATCGCCCCGACCGGGTTCGCCCTGACGTAGCCGAACGCGTCCGACCCCGGCGGCAGCATCCCGGAGGCGGAGGTGTAGTCGACGACGAACCGGGCGTTGTCCGGTACGCCACCGGGCCGGTAGCACTGCACGATCACCATGTGGTCAGGTCCGGCGGCAACGTTCGAGACCACCTGCCACCATCGTGGTGCGTTGTCGACCGTGGTGACGTGAGCGACACCGTTGAGTGAGGCGGCCAGTGGAAACCGCACCTGGTAGCGCCCGACACCGACCTGGTCGACGGTCACCCAGAGCGCGGGAGCGGTGGCCTTCCTCACCGCCCGTGACGACGAGGTCGACCGGGTGCGGGCCATCCGCCGCCGCAGCCTGGGCCCGCCCGGCGGCGAACCGGTCCGTACCGTCGGTGGCGTCACCCTCGACCCGGCCCGCCGCACCGTCACCGCCGACGCCCACCCGGTCGCCCTCACCTCCACCGAGTTCGACCTGCTGGACCACCTGATGCGCCGGCCCGGACGGGTCTACACCCGCGAGGAGCTACTCTCCGCCGTCTGGGGGTACGCCGCCCACGCCGGCACCCGCACCGTCGACGTGCACGTCGCCCAGGTCCGGGCCGAGCTCGGCACCGCCGCCACCGTGCAGCGGCTCACCGGCACACCTGGCGGTGATCGTCGAACGCGGTGGGCTGCACACCGCCGGTACCGGAGCGAACGGAGCGACTTCGGTCTCTCCAGCGACGACCGCCCCGGCTGGTGGGACGGCCGCCGTGGCCCGTGGGGGCGACCCGGCCCACGCGCCGGCTGGCTACGCGGCCCCGGGGCGGGCGGTGCACGATCAGCGTCGAGTCGGTGGACGGCTTCGTCCTCGACTGGACCTGCGCCGACGAGTGCCGGGTGATCGACGACGGCGACGAGGTCGAGCTGTCCAGTCTCGACGTCGACGCCGAGGTCGGCGTCCGGGACTCCGTGACGGCGAAGAACTGCTCGCCCGGATCGTGTTGCGACCCGAATCGGACTGACCCGCACATTGCAGTTACCTGTAGTGACCCGTAGTGACCCGCACCGCCGGGCACGCTGCCCACGCGGTGGACTCCGGTCCCACGGCAGCCGCGTGAGTCGCGGTCGATCCGGGTGTCGAGTGCCTTGCCGCGCTGGTCCGGCACCCAGATCGCCGACCCTCCTACAGCGTGATCTGCCAATTCTGCTGCAGGAACTGACGCAGCGCCGCGACGCCCGGTTCCACCGCCGCCCGATACGCTCCGGACCTCGCTTCCAGAACGTTCCGAATCTCCTCGTTGTCCAGCACATCTACGGCATTGGCCAGACTCGTGACCTCGTACAGGTAGACGTTCCCGTTTTCGGTCTTGCCGTGCAGGACATGCCCGTGCTCGTGCCAGATCACCGCTGAGCGGTAGGCCATGGTTCCGTCGAAAACCCCTTCCTGGATCACCAGCGTGTCCACCGCGACGGTGTCGATGATCCCGTCCCAGTCCACGTCGTCCTCGACGTACTTGCGGACCTCGGGCGCGGCCATCTGCTTCTTCACCCAGGTCACCTGAATCGCCGACTTCAGACAGATGGCCGGGTTCTCGGCCGTACCGACGGACATCGACTGCGGAACGACGACAACGTTCACGCCGTCGACGACCTGCCCCAAAATGGCACCTGCCTGCTGCAGCATGGCGTTACTGATCACGTGCCGAACTCCTGTCTCGATCAGGATGGACAACCCGGTCCGCGCACGAGAAGCAAACACCCAACGGGCATCGACAAGGAGCGTGGATCTGGTGCGGAGCGAACAGACCGGGTGGATTCGAGTAGCGGTCGACCCGGACGTCGGGCGAATCCTGAATCCGCCTCGACAATAGTCGAACGGCGACCGTGGTCACCAGGGTCGTCACGGTCCGGATCACGACAAGGGCTGGCTGCCCAGAGCGCCGGCCAGGGCGACATCGACGGCTCGCTACGGCATCCGACGTGCGGGATACGCTCAGACGATGCGGGTGAACGGGCACGCTGCGGCGGCGGGCACGGCGATGCCGATCGCCACGCCACGGCTGGTGGGACGGTCCGGTGAGGTGGCGGCGCTGGCCACAGCGCTCACCCGTCCCCCGGCGGTGGTCCTGCTGGAGGGTGAGGCGGGGATCGGCAAGAGCCGGCTGGTGCGGGAGACGTCGGCAGCCGGGGCCGGTCTGCGCCCCGGCACCCTGCTGGCGGTCTGCCCACCGCTACGCGAATCGCTCACCCTGGCGCCCATCGTGGACGCGCTGCGCGATGTCCGGCCACGGCTGACCGGGGTAGGGCTGAGCGCGTTGGCCGGGGCACTGCGCCCGCTCCTGCCGGAATGGTCGGCCGAGCTGCCACCGCCACTGGACCCGGTGGACGACGCAACCGCGGCCCGGCACCGGCTGTTCCGGGCGTTGGACGAGCTGATCCGTGCGCTCGACGTCGACCTGCTCGTCGTCGAGGATGCGCACTGGGCCGACGAGGTCACTCAGGAGTTCCTGGTGTTCCTCACCGCCCGACCGGCCCCCGGTGGGCCGAGCCTGCTGGTCACCTACCGGCCCGAGGAAGTCGACGACCGCTCGCTGCTGCTGCGGCTGTCCCGGCCGGCGGCCGGCGGCGGCGCCCGGCTGCGGATCACCCTGGCGCCGCTGGACGTGGCCGACACGGCGGCGATGGTCTCGTCGATGCTGGACGGCAATCCCATGTCGACTGAGTTCGCCACCTTCCTGCACCAGCGCACGAGCGGCGTACCGCTGATGGTCGAGGAGTCGGTACGCCTGCTGTGTGACCGGACCGACGTGGTGTTCCGGGACGGACGCTGGGTGCGGTTGAGCCTGAGTGAGCTGCAGGTGCCGGCGTCGGTACGGGACTCGACCCGGGAACGGGTCGGGCGGCTGACCCAGGCCGCCCAGCGGGTGCTGCGCGCCGCCGCCGTACTCGGCGAACCCGCCGACGAGGCCACCCTGGCGGCCACTGCCGGCCTGCTGACCCGGGCCTGCCGGGCCGGGTTGACCGAGGCGGCCACCGCCGGTCTGCTGGACAGCGACGAGCGTGACCACCCCGGCGGCGGTCGGTGGCGGTTCCGGCACGCCCTCGCCGCCACCGCCGTCTACGAGGCCATCGCGCACCCCGAGCGGCGTACGCTGCATCTGCGGGCCGGACAGGCAGTCGAGGGTCTGGATCCGCCGCCGGTCGCCCAGCTGGCCCGACACTTCCGCGAGGCGGGTGACGTGGCGCGCTGGGCCCGGTACGCGGAGGCCGCCGCCGATCGGATGATCGCCTCCGGCGACCACACCACCGCCGCGGTCGCCCTCGACGAGCTGCTGACCGTGGCGGAACTGGCGGCACCGGACCGGGCCCGGATCGCCCGTACCGCCGCCGTCGCCGCGCTCGGCCGCCGCGAACCGGTCGACGACGTATACCACCGGGTGGTCGCCACCCTGCGGGCCGTGCTGGAGTCGACCCAGCTGACCGCGCGGCAGCAGGCCGACATCCGCAACCCGCTGGGCCGGCTGCTGATCATCGGCGGTGAGGCACAGGCCGCGCTCACCGAACTCGGCCGGTCGGTGGAGCACCTGGCCGACCCGGTGGAGGCGGCCCGTGCGATGACCTACCTCGGCTGGGCGTACGCCGGCCCGTGGCCGGCCGCCACCCATCTGCGGTGGCTGCACCGGGCCGCCGAGCTGATCCCGCGGATCCCGTCCGCCGCCGACCGGATGTCGCTGGCCGGTAACCGGGCGGCGGCGCTGCTGATGCTCGGCGAGCCGCAGGCCTGGGAGGTGGTGGCCGGGCTGCCGACCGACGGCGCGGCGGCGGCCGAACGGCGGGACATCGCCCGGATCCACGCCAATGTCGGCACCGGGGCGCTGATCTGGGGCCGGTACGCCGACGCCGGGCGGCACCTGTCGGTGGCGCTGGCTCTCGCCGACGCCGAGGGTCTGGTCCGGCTGCGCTACAACGTCCTGGTGGAACAGGCCAACCTGGACTGGCTCACCGGCCGGTGGGACGGCCTGGCCGACCGGGCCGCCCAACTGGCCGAGGTGGACCGGGACCGGCCGGGCGTCTATCTGGGGAGTCTGCGGCTGGCCGGACGGCTGGCCGCAGCCACCGGTCAGCTACGCCACGCCGAGCAGCAGTTCCAGGTGGTGCTGGACGAGGCGGCCCGGCGCGGCGCGGTCGACGACACGGTGGAGCCGGCCGCCATGCTGGCCCGGCTGTGGCTCGACGACGGGCAGGCCGATCGGGCGGTGCGGGTCACCGATGGTCCGATCGGGGCGGTCGCCGCCAAGCGGGTCTGGGTGTGGGCCACCGACATCGCCCCGGCGCGGGTGGCGGCGCTGCTCGCCGCCGGCCAGCCGGGCGAGGCGGCCGATCTCGTGCGTCGATTCGCCGGCGGGCTACGCGGCCGGGCCGCGCCGGGCCCGGCGGCCGCGCTGGCGGTGTGCCGGGCCGCGCTGGCCGACGCAGCCGGTGACCATGACCGGGCGGCGGCCGGCTTCGACCGGGCCGCCCGCGCGTGGGCGGCGCTGCCCCGCCCGTACGACGCGCTACTCGCCCGGGAGCGGCAGGCACTGGCGTTGCTGGCCGCCGAGCGGGCCGAGCCGGGACGGGCGCTGCTGGTCGAGGTGTACGACGGTCTGGCCGACCTCGGCGCGCGCGGTGCCGCCGACCGGGTGGCGCGACGGCTGCGCGAACACGGCGGGGAGGTGCCGCGCCGGTGGCGGGGAGGTCGCAAAGGGTACGGCGACCGGCTGTCCCCGCGCGAGCTGGACGTGGTCCGGTTGGTGGTAGCCGGGCACACCAACCGGGAAATCGGCCGGATCCTCGCCAAGTCGTCGGCCACAGTGGATCAGCAGCTCCGATCGGCGATGCGCAAGCTGCGGGTGTCCAGCCGTACCGCGCTGGCGGTCGCCGCCGTGGAGGCCGGCGTCCTTGCGGCGGACGACTGAAACGGCCCGGCAACCCGGTCGAAACCGGATCGGGCACATCGACCGCGACCGGTCGATTCTTTGACGTATCTACTGGATAGCTAACGATCCGCCGGCTCAGCAGCATGACTTGCATGCACGAGCCACCAGGGCGGTCAACGGATGAACCCGCGCCCGAACCCGACCCCGAATCCGACCGACTCGTACCCGGTGGACCCGTTCCCGGTGGACCCGAGGCGGGCGGACCCGAGGCGGGCGCGGACGCGGCACCCGACGGTGGCACCGGTACCTGCGCGACCTGCAGCGCGGAACGCCGTGACCCGTACCAACCCCTGTGAGGGGCACGGCGTGCCCACCCGCGTGGCCGATCCCACGGAAGGAACCCCCAATGAGACCTATCGCACGAGCGATGTCGCTGGTGCTGCTGGCCGGTGTGGCGTTGGCCGCGCCGAATCCGGCGGCGGCGGCACCCCGGCCCGGCCCCGATCCGGGCGGTGACCCGGCGCGCGGCGTCGCCGACAAGATCCAGCCCGAGTTGGAGCGGTCGCTGGAGTCCGACGGCGCCACCGATCTGTGGATCCGGTTCGCCGAGCGGGCTGACCTGGCGCAGGCGCGGCAGATCGACGACTGGACGGCGCGCGGCGAGGCGGTCGCCGAGACGCTGCGGACCACCGCTGCCACCAGCCAGACCAGTGTCCGACACCTGCTCGACACCGAGGGCGTGACTTACCAGGCGTTCTGGGCCAGCAACGCGATCTACGTACGGGACGGATCGTCGATGCTGGCCCAGGAGTTGGCGACCCGGCCCGACGTCGAAGGCCTCTACCAGCCGGTCGAGTACCAGCTGATCGAGCCGACCCCGGGCGAGCCGGCCCGCGACGACGCCGACGGTGCGGACGAGCGTGGGACCCAGGCCGAGGATGTCGAGTGGGGCATCGCCAACATCAACGCTGACGACGTGTGGGACCAGTTCGGCACCAAGGGCGCCGGCATCACCGTCGCCAACCTGGACACCGGTGTCCAGTTCGACCACCCGGCGCTGGTCGCCCAGTACCGGGGCAACCTGGGTGACGGCACGTTCGACCACAACTACAACTGGTTCGACGCGGACAGCCGGTGCGGCGCGGCCCCGTGCGACCGGGGCTCGCACGGCACCCACACGATGGGCACGATGGTCGGCGACGGCGGCACCGGCAACCGGATCGGCGTCGCGCCCGAGGCGAACTGGATCGCGGCGAACGGCTGCTGCCCGACCGACGCGGCGCTGGTCGCCTCCGGCCAGTGGCTGCTGGCACCGACCGACCTCGACGGGCAGAACCCTGACGCCGGCAAACGTCCGCACATCATCAACAACTCGTGGGGCAGTACGCAGCCCTCGCTGGACCCCTTCATGGAGGACGTGTCGCTGGCCTGGGACGCCGCCGGCATCCTCGGCATCTGGTCCAACGGCAACAGCGGCGCGCAGGGCTGCCAGTCCAGTGGCTCGCCCGGTAGCCGCTCCGTGAACTACTCGGTCGGCGCGTACGACGTCGACAACGAGATCGGCTCCTTCTCCGGCCGCGGTCCGGGCCAGGACGGCGAGTTCAAGCCAAACATCTCGGCCCCTGGCGTAGACGTGCGTTCGTCCGTTCCAGGCGGCTACCGCGCCACCGACGGCACCTCGATGGCCGCGCCGCACGTCGCGGGCACGGCGGCACTGCTGTGGTCGGCGGCACCGGCGCTGATCGGTGACACCGACGCGACCCGGAAACTGTTCGACCGCACCGCGATCGACACCGCCGACCCGCAGTGCGGCGGCACCGGCGCGGACAACAACGTGTACGGCGAGGGCCGCCTCGACGCGCTGGCGCTGCTGGAGGCGGCTCCGGTCGGTGACACCGGCACCCTGTCCGGTGCGGTCACCGACGCGGCGACCGGCGCGCCGGTCGAGGGCGCGACGGTGACCATCGAAGGCGAGACGGTCCGGGAGCGGGTCACCGCGGCGGACGGCTCCTACTCGGCCCGGTTGACCGTCGGGACCTACCCGGTGACGGTCACCGCGTTCGGTTACGCCGAGCAGAGCACCGAGGTGACCATCACCCTGGGCGCCACGACCGTCGAGGACGTCGCGCTGACCGCGCTGCCGACGATGACGCTCAGCGGACTGGTCCGGGACGGCTCCGGGCACGGCTGGCCGCTGTACGCCAAGGTCAGCGTGGCCGGCACCGAGGTCAGTACGTTCACCAACCCGTTCAACGGCCGGTACCGGCTGGTGTTGCCGACCCACGCGACGTACACCCTGGTGGTGGAGCCGCAGTACGACGGCTACGGCACCGTCGAGCAGCCGGTGCAGGTACACGGCGGCAACCGGACCATGGATGTTGCCGCGCCGGTGCAGCGGTGCGCCTCCGCACCTGGCTACGCCTTTTCCGCCGGGATCGGGGTGCTCGGCGACGAAGCCGGAAAGATCGGCACCTTCCTCGACGACCAGGGCGTCCCGACCACCGAGGTCGGCTGGGACACCGACGTGTCCGGCTACGACGCGATCATCGTCAACCGGCCGAGCAACCCCGGCGAGGAGACGTTCCTGCGGTTCCTGGCGGACACCGACGCGGCCGGCGTGGGTGTGCTGTTCCTGGACACCTGGTCCAACGTGGGTGGTAACGGCATCTACCTGCTCAGCCAGTACACCGGTAACCCGGGGGCCCGCAGCAGCGGCATCGTCTACGACACCGAGGGCGACCTGTCGTACCAGGTGATGCAGGAACACCCGGTGGTGGAAGGGTTCCCGCTCGGCGGACGGATCGCCTTCGACGAGACGGACAACTACTCCAAGTACTACGGCTTCTTCGACGCCTACGGCGGCGAGGGTCGGATGGTGGTCGCCAACGCCGTCACCTCGGAAGTCGGCACCGTCGGGGTCGGCATCGGGGTGCAGCAGCGGACGAACAACCGGCACGTGCTGCTGTCGATGCACGCCGCCAGCTACAACACCGGGCCGCAGACCTGGCACGACGACAGCGCCCGGGTCTTCAGCAACGCGGTGGACTGGATCGCCGAGACCGAGTTCGAGTGTGTCAAGGTCGAAGGTGGGCTGGCCGTCGGCTTCGTCCGGGACGCCAACACCGGCGCCGGGCTGGCCGACGCCGAGGTGACGCCGGTGGACGGCTCCGTCGGCACCCGTACCGTCGCGACGCCGCAGGACCCGGACCTCGACGACGGCTTCTACGCCCTGTTCTCCCCCGCCGGCCGGCACCGGATCACCGCCTCGGTGAACCAGTACGCGGAGCTGGCCCGATGGGCAGAGGTCACCGAGGACTGGGTCACCCGGCACAACTACAAGCTGGCGGCCGGACGACTGACGGTGACCGGCTCGCCGGTCGAGGCGACCGTGCAGCTCGGCGGAGCGACGACCGCCGAGGTCACGGTCACCAACACCGGCGGCGCGCCCGCCGAGGTGGAGCTCAGCGAACGAGCCGGCGAGTTCGAGATCCAGCGCGCCGACGGTTCGCGAGCGGCGTCGCGCCAGATCGCGGCGGCCGCCGGGGCACCGACCCGCCGGATTCCGCTGGACGCGCCGATCGAGCAGCTCGCCGGGGCCGCGTCGGCGACGGTGTTCGGACCGGGTGCCGCACCGGCGGCGACCCCTGCGGCTGAGCCGTGGCTCAGCCTGCCGGGGCTGCCCCGGACGGTGATGGACAACAGCGCGGTCACCGTCGACGGCAAGTTGTACTCGTTCGGCGGGTCCAACGGATCGTCGTCGCTGGCCGAAGGGTACGTCTACGACCCGGCCACCCAGGCCTGGTCCCGGCTCGACGACATGCCGCACGGTGCCCGCAGCCAGGCCGCCGAAGGCGTCATCGACGACATGGTCTACCTGGTCAGCGGGTGGAGCACGTTGAACACCGACACGCTGATCTTCGACCCGGCCACCGGCGGGTGGAGCACGGGTGCCGACGTGCCGGCCGCGTCGGCCGCCGCCGGATCGGCGGTGCTCGACGGCGAGTTGTACGTGGTCGGCGGCTGCACCACGACCAGCTGTGCCCCGTACAGCGACCAGGTGTTCCGCTACGACCCCCGGGCCGACGCCTGGGACACCGTCGCCAGCTACCCGATGCCGATTGCCTGGCAGTCCTGCGGCGCGGTCAGCGGCGGGATCGTCTGTGCCGGTGGACTGTCCAACAGCCAGCCGGTGACCGCCAGCTACTCCTACGACCCGGCCAGCGACTCCTGGACGCAGGTAGCGGACCTGCCGGTGAACCTGTGGGGTTCGGCGTACCACACCGCCGACAACCAGCTGCTGATCTCCGGTGGCGGCACCGGCACCCAGGCGATCACCAACGAGGGGTACGCCTACGACCCGGCGACCGACGCGTGGTCGAGCCTGCCGACGGCGAACAGCCCCGGTTTCCGGCCGGGCAGCGCCTGCGGGCTCTACCGGGTCGGCGGATCGGCGATCTCCGGATTCCAGCCGACCAACACAGTGGAACTGCTGCCCGGCTTCGACCAGTGCGGGTCGATGACGGACACCGGATGGTTGACGGTGGACCCGGGCACCGCCACGATCGCCCCCGGAGAGAGCCTCACGGTGACGCTGACCCTGACCGCCGAGGTGGCCCAGCCGGGCACCTACACCACCGGCGTCACCGTCTTCGAGGACACGCCGTACGCGGTGGACACGGTGCCGGTGACGATGACCGTCACCCCGCCGGACACCTGGGGCAAGATCACCGGTACGGTCTCCGCCGTGGGCTGTGACGGCGACCTGACCCCGATCACCGGGGCGACGGTGCAGCTGAGCACGTGGACGATGGAGCTGCCGTTAACCACCGACGCCGACGGCGGCTACGCCCACTGGCTCGACCACCGGCACAACCCGGTCACGATGATCGTGGCCAAGGACGGCTACATGCCGCAGACCCGCCAGACCCAGGTCACCGCCGGTGACGTACGGGTCGAGGACTGGGCGCTGCGCCAGGTGTGCGGCCGATCGGCGGGAGCGCTCGAGACCAGCTGACCCGTGACCCGGCTCACCGGTAGATGACCCGTCGACGGTGAGCCGCCCCGAGCGTACGCCCCGAGGTGACCCCTCGGGGCGTACGCCGTTGTCGGCCGACTCGCCGACTCACCGACTCACCGCTTTCCCGCACGCGGCCCGGCGGCGGATCTGTGGCGACGACCCACGATCGCGCGGACTTCGACCAGGCCAGGAACGCATCACCGATCGGCATCAGGCCGAACGCGTACCGCCGGGTGGTCGGGGTCAGGCGCACCGAGCCGACCACCGCCGCCGATCCAACCAGTACGGCGACCTCACCCGCAGGGCCCGGCCGACACCCGAGGTGGACGACGGGCCGGACCGACGACGCTGCTCGATCATCGGCCCATCCTGCCAACCGTGCAGGCCCGCCCGGGCCGGGGCTTCAGCCGAGCGTGCAGGCCGCCGACACCGCAGCGTCGCCGACACCGGAGGCGAGGAACCCGAAGCTGGCCGAGCCGCCGACCGGAAGGCTGCCGTTCCAGCTCACGTTGCGGGCGGTGGCCGTCGCCCCGGTCTGGGTGACGGTGGCGTTCCACGCCTGGTTGACCTGCTGACCGCCGCCGAGGGTGAGCGTCGCGGTCCACGCCGACGTCGCCGCCGACCCGGCGTTGCGGACACTCACCTCACCCTGGAAGCCGCCGTTCCACTGGCTGACCACCCGGTAGGTGGCGGTGCAGTCCCCGCTGGGCGGCGGGGTGGTCGGCGCGACCGTCGGCGTCGGGGTCACGGTGCCGAGGAGTCGCGCGATCGCCGGCGCGAACCGGTCGGCCATCTTGCGGAACCCGGCGTCGTTGGGGTGTACGCCGTCGCCGGTGTCCGTCGCGGCGTCGAATCCGGTCCACTGGTCTACCACGGCGATCGGCGACCGGGCGGTGGTCAGGCCGGTGGCCCAGGCGGCGATCCGGTTGTTGAGCGTCACCGTGTCGGCCGGGCAGGTCGTGCAGCCATGATGCGGGATGATCTGCGCGACCAGAAGCTTCATGTCCGGGTTGTTCGCCCGCATCTGCCCGACCAGTTTGGTGAACGCGGCCATGATGGTGTCCATCGACTGCCAGCCGCCCCACAGGTCGTTGGTCCCCAGGTGCATCACGACGATGTCCGGGGCCGCCGCGCTCAACCACGGCGGCAGTTGGTTGTTGTCGGCGATGCCGACCGCCGAGAAGCCGCCGTGGCCCTCGTGGTCGGGGTCGTAGGAGAAGCCGTAGTTGCAGCTGCCGCCGTCGGAGGCGCTGCCGACGAAGTCGATGTCGGCGTGCCCGGCGCTGCGCAACTGGTCCCAGACGAGGGCCCGCCAGCAGCCGGGGCCGGCAGTGATCGAGTCACCGAGCGGCATGATCCGGACCGGGTCGGCGGCCGACGCCGCAGGCGCCGCCGTCACCGCCAGGCCCAGGGCCATGGCAAAGGCGGCGAACAGCGAGCACACGAGGGCTCTTCGTGGCATGGTCTGCGTTCCTTTCGAGGTCACACTGGACCTGCCGGCCGCCCGAGTGGTGACCGCAGGTGCCGTGGGAGGACCGTCGATGGAAGCGCGCCCCCAGTTTTGTTTAGCTTCCCGACTAAGTCAAGCAACACGTCGCACTAACTTCCGTGGGTCGCTATCGGTACGACCTGACCGACACGACCGAGTTCACGACCGGCAACTCGCACATCGACGCCTGGTTCCGGGTCACCACCGCCGACGTCGCGTTCGCCCGTACGCTGCTAAACCCGCAGATCGGGCGTCGGCGGGCGAGCTGATCTACGGACCGGCGGTCACGTCGACTGCGACGGGCTGACGACTGTCCGAGTGCGTTGCGGGTGTCGCATCCCAGCCTGCCGAATGCCGGGGCTTGTCAGTTCGTGCAGAGCGCGCCGACCGTGACGTTGTAGACATGCCAGGATCCGTCCGGCGCGGTGAACACATCGCTGGCATTCGTCGCCCAGTTCGCGCAGGCGACGCCGACGGCGAGAATGTCAGCGCGGGCAGCCTGGGCCCCGTTCTGGATCGCGCTGGTCGAGGTGGCACCGCTGCCCTGCCGGGTAGCCGAGCGGGCAACGGTGTACGACGGTGGCGCCGGGGCCGGTACGCAGTAGCCGGTGGCTTTCGCCTCATAGACGTACGCCGAGCCGCGATCACCTCATAGGTGACCGAGCCGGTCCACGGTTGACCTCGAGCGCGCTCCAGGTGCAATCCTGAGTCGCAACAGGATCATCGGAAGGAGCACATGACGATGGATCAGCGACATCTCGGCAGCGTCGGACCGGTCAGCGTCCTCACCCTCGGTGGGGGCGGGCTGGGCCAGGTCTGGGGCGTCACCGACCGGGACGAGGCGGTGGCGACCGTACGGGAGGCGGTCGACGCCGGCATCGACCTGCTCGACGTCGCTCCCGGCTACGGCGACGGCGAAGCGGAACGGGTGGTCGGCGCGGCCTTCGACGGCAACCTGCCGGCCGGCGTACGGGTCGTCACCAAATGCGGGCTGGGCAACCCGGCCGCCGGTGACGTCGCGGCCCTGCTGGAGAAGTCCCTCGACGACAGCCTGCAGCGGATGCGACTGTCGTTCGTCGACGCGCTACTGCTGCACAATCCGATCGTTGCACAGGCCGCGCCGGGCACCACCGGGGTGACCTCCGCCGACCTGTTCACCGAAGCCGTCCGGCCGGCGTTCGAGGACCTGGTCCGGCGCGGCCGGATCGGCGCCTGGGGGATCACCGCCGTCGAGGAGCCGGACGTGATCATCCGCGTACTCGGCGATCAGCCGTCCCCGGCGGTCGCCCAGTGTGTGACGAACCTGCTGGACTCCCCCGGCGATCTGCTGATGCCCGGCAGCGGGGGCTCCCGGCCACGCGACATCCTGACGGCCGCCGGCCGGCACGGCGTCGGAGTGATGGGCATCCGCGCGGTCGCGGCCGGCGCGTTCACCGACGCCGTCGACCGGGACCTGCCGCCGGAGCATCCGACCATGGTCGACTTCCGGCGGGCCGCGCCGCTGCGCGAGCTGGCCGGCGAGCTGGGTGAGTCGGCCGCCTCGCTGGCCCACCGGTACACGCTGTCGATGCCCGGCGTCGACACCGTTGTCCTCGGCGTGAAGAACCGCACCGAGCTGCGGGAATGCCTTGCGGCGGCAGCCGCCGGTCTGCTTCCGGCCGACCTGATGGCGACCATCGAGGCCCGCGTCGGCGCTCAGATATCCAGGTAGCGGGGCGGCACCGCGTCGGTCAGCCACACCCCGTTGGCGCTGCGGTAGAACAGGTGACCATCGCGGGCCATCGCCGCCGCGTCGACGGTGAGGATTACGACGCCACCGGCTCGCCGGGCACCGACCCGGCGGGCCGTGTCGGTGTCCGCCGACAGATGCACGTGGTGCCGCCGGGCCCGGTGCAGCCCGGTGGCCCGGATCGAGTCGAGCGCGGCGGCGGTGGTGCCGTGGTAGAGCCGCTCCGGCGGAGGCAGCGCGACCAGCCCCAGGTCGATCGGGACCGAACGCGATGCCGGACGCGGCCGCCAGGGTCGCGGCGGCCCAGAGCAGCCCGGCCAGGTTGACCAGCCACTTCGCGGTGAGCAGCACGCCTTCCGCGACCGCTGCGGCGGCCGGTTCGGCGGGGGCGGCGGCGAGCTGGGTGACCGCCAGGTTCCCGGCGTCGTGCAGCAGCCCGGCCAGGCCAGCACCGGACAGCAATCCGCCGGCCAACACGGACAGGTGTGCGCGAGGACCATTGGTTCGCGCGGCCAGCACCAGACCGGCGGCGAGCAGGGCCAGCCAGCCGATCACGTCGAACGCCAGCTCGATCAGGTGCAGCTCGACCCGGGCGTGCACCGCCGCCAGGACGACGGCCGGATCGGCCGGATTCAGGGTCAACCCGGATGGCACGGCGATGCCGACACCGGCGAGCATGGCAAGCAACGACCCCAGCAGCAGTACGCCCGTCAACCGGGCAGCGTAATCACGTTCAACGGCACTCATGGCGGCACGCTAGAACCCTGCCGCAGGTGCAGAGTCAACACAGCGGGGCAGGAGGCACCGGCGTGTGGCGGATCGGTGAGCTGGCGCGCATGGTCGGGGTGTCCGAGCGCACCCTGCGGCACTACGACAAGGTCGGGCTGCTGCCGCCGGCAGTGACCGACCAGCACACCGGCTACCGCTGGTACGGTGCGGCCGAGCTGACCCGGCTGGAACGCATCCGTGGCCTGCAACGGCTCGGGCTGCCGCTGCGCCGGATCGCCGACCTCCTCGACGCCCCGGACGCCGAACTGCGGCAGGCCCTGGCCGAGACCGTGGCGGCGCTGCGCGACGACATCGCCGCCCGGACGGCGACGATCGCCGCCGCCGAGGACCACCTCACTGGTACGGCGTCGGTGCTGCCGCAGGTCGCCCGGGTCGGTGCCCGCCGGCTGCGGGTGCGGCACCTGACGGTCGCCGATCCCACCGAGTTGGCGGCGGTGTGTCCGCAACCGCCGACGGTGCTGCTGACCTGGCTACGTTGCCGGCCGGCGACCAGTTTCCGGGCGGCGGTGACGACCGGCGGGCCCGGCGAGCGGCTGGACCTGCCCGCCCGTACGGTGGTCCGGGCCGTCGTGCCGCCGACCGGCGTGGTCCGCGCCGGACTCGACCTGTTCGCCTGGCTGCCCCGCCACCACTTCACGGTCGCCGGTCCCACGACGGAGGATCACCTGGTCGACGGCGACGGTGCCGCTGTCACTGTCCTGGAGATCCCGGTCGCGGCCCGCCCGGACCGGCAGGCCCGCCCGGCCAGGTGACCGGGGCCGAAGTGTCAGCCGGGTGTGATTACCTACCGCTATGCCGCATCCGATCATGTTCGACGACGCCGACCCGCTGCTCGCCGAGGTACGCCGGCTCGCGCTGGCCTTCCCCGACGCCGCCGAGAAGATCTCGCATGGGCATCCGGCGTTCTACACCACCAAGGTGTTCGCCTACTACGGCGGCTCGGTGAAGGTCGACGGGGTCTACCAGCAGCATGATCACTCCGTACTGGTGCTGGTGGACTCGGACGAGCGGGCGGCGCTACTGGCCGAGCCGCGCTGCTACGCCCCGGCGTACCTGGCCAGCTCCGGCTGGGTCGGGGTGGACCTGGCCGACGACACCGACTGGGCGGAGATCGGCGAGCTGCTCGACGCCAGCTACCGGCGGACCGCCGGACCCCGTCGGGTCGCTCGGCTCGACGCCCGATAGGTCGACGGGTCAACAGGTCGACAGAACCCCATCCGACAGAACCCGATATCGATCACACAAACTATCCGGAATTCATCCTATCTCCATCATGGACTCCGATCCGTCGTACTGATAGAGGTAGGGGTGGCATTCGACGCACCGCCCCACCATCAGCAGATCGGGGATCCGACAATGCACGAGGTGCACCGCATCATTCGCACCCTGCGCACCGAGCGCGGGCTTTCCCAGCAGCAGCTCGGCGCGTTGATCCAGCTCAGCGCGTCGTCGATCGGCAGTTACGAGAACGGCCGCCTGGTCCCGGTGCAGCAGAACGCGAAGATCCTCGACGATGTGCTGGGCAGCGGCGACCGCGTGCAGCGCGCCTCCGCCGAGGCGCGCGGGATGTCCTTCGCCGGTTTCCTGCGCCCGTGGGCCGACATGGAGGAGCGGGTCACCCTGCTGCGGTCGTTTCAGCTCGCGGTCGTCCCGGGCCTGTTGCAGACCCGGGAGTACGCCGAACGACTGCTGCGCGTCGGCCCGGTCGACGACGTGCCGACCCGGCTGGCTAACCGGCTCACCCGCCAGCAGGTGCTCACCCGCGCGGACGACCCGGCCGAGTTCATCGCCGTCATCGACCGCAGCGTGCTGCACCGCCAGGTGGGGACCCCGGAGCAGATGGCCGAGCAGCTGCGCGGTCTCGCCGAGGTGGCGGCGCGCCCCAACGTCTGGGTGCACGTGGTGCCCGGTAGCGCCGACGCCTACCACGGGCTCAACGGATCGTTCGCGTTGGCGACCGTGGACGACCACGTGTTCGGCTACGTCGATTCCCATTTCGGCGGTGACGTGGTGAGCAACCCCGCCGATGTGCAGACATTGGAGCGGTCCTGGGAAGGTGTCCGCAGTTATGCTCTTCCTGTCGAGGAGTCGCACGACATGATCCTGAAAGCGGTGCAGACATGGAGCTGAGCACCACCCCTCGCTGGCGCAAGTCGACCCGCAGCAACCCCGCTGGCGGCGACTGTGTCGAGGTCGCCGACAACGTGCCCGGCCGGGTCCACGTCCGCGACACCAAGGACCGCGACGGCGGCACCCTGACCTTCGCCCCCGCCGCCTGGTCCGCGTTCGTCACCCTGGCCAAGACCACGTCCGTACGCTGACCGGCGCCACGACCGTGCCCAGGTCGGGCCGGCTCCGATCCACGGTCGATGGTCGCGTCATCGCGCGGCGGGTCATCGCGCGGCGGGCGCACCCGCCATCGTCGCTGGTTCTGCCAGCCACCGGCGGTAGCGCCGCAGCGACCGGCCTCGCCGCAGCCGCTCGTTGGCGAGCGAGACGACCGGATGTACTCGGCCGGCACTGGTAGCACCCCGGCCGACCTGCCGGAGCCGGCAGCGGACGACGGACTGGGTGGCCGCCGCCGCCAGATGCTTGTCCTTCCAGCGCGGGCCCGGCACGGGCACCGCCGCCTCCGCACCGCGCAGCCAGCGCTGCGGTAGCTCCGGATCCACGGCGAGCGCCGTCGCCACTCCGACGACCCCCGCGCCCTGGGCACGTACCCGCTCGGCGACGGCGCGGCGTCGCACGCCCCCGGTCAGCATCACCGGCACCGGGGCCTGCGGGATGATCGTCGCGGCGGCGTCGAGGAAGTACGCCTCGCGGGCGAGGGTCCGCCCGTCGGCGGAGTGACCGTGGGTCGCCAGGCTCTCCACCGAGCCGCCGGAGAGTTCGACCAGGTCGACACCGGCGTCAGCGAGCATACCGACCACCTGCCTGGCGTCGTCCGGGTCGAAGCCGCCGCGCTGGAAGTCGGCGGTGTTGAGTTTGACCGCCACCGCCGAGCCGTCGGGTAGCCGGCGCCTGACCTCGGTGACCACGTCGATCAGCAGTCGGGCACGGTTGCCCAGGTCGCCGCCCCAGCGGTCGGTACGCCGGTTGGTCAGCGGTGAGAGGAACTGGCTGAGCAGGTAGCCGTGCGCTGCGTGGATCTGCACTCCGTCGAACCCGGCCTGGACCGCCCGGTACGCCGTACGGCCGAACCGGGCGACGACCTCGTCGATCTGCTCGGGCGTCATCGCGGTGGGCCGGGCGAAGAACCGGGAGTAGCGCCCGGCGTCGACCGGTACGTCCGATGCGGACCAGGCCACGCCCGGCATGTCCGCGTTGACGACCCGGCCCGGGTGATTGATCTGCATCCAGACGCGGGCACCGCCGGTGGTCGCCGCCGCCGTCCAGCGCCGGAACGGCTCCAGCGGGGTACGGTCCGCGAGCACGACGTCGGAGGGGTCGGCGAGGGCCCGCTCGTCGACCATGACGTGCCCGGTGATCAGCAACCCGGCTCCGCCGGCACCCCAGCGCTGGTAGAGCGTGGCGAGCTCGGTGCCGGGCAGCTGGCCGTCGACGGCCAGGAACTCCTCCATGGCGGCCTTGGCGATCCGGTTCGGCAGGCCCTGCCCGCTGGGCAGTTCGAGCGGTTCGGCCAGTTGGGACATGCTGTGGGCTCCTCGGCTCCGACGACATACTTCGAGACTCGAAGCGTTCCAGACCGTAATAGTTCGAGACTCGAAGCGCAAGTGGTACCGTCAGCCGGTGGACCACCGGGACCTCGTCGACGCCATCCGCGCCAACCACGAGATCTTCATGACGACCAGCGACCGGCTCGAACCCGCCCTGACCGCCCACGGGCTGACCAACGCGACCGCGCAGGCGCTGTGGGCGATCGACCCGACCGGACCGGCCCCGTCGATGAAGGCGCTCGCCGAGCGCCTGTACTGCAACGCCCCCAACCTCAGCTTCATCGCCAACCAGCTGATCGAGCGCGGACTGGTCGAGCGCAGCGTCGACCCCATCGACCGACGCGGCCGGGTGCTCGCCCTCACCGACAAGGGCCGACAGGTACGCCAGGAGATCATCGCGTCGACGCTGGAGGCGAGCCCCTTCGCCGACTGCCCGCCACAGCTGCTGCACGAACTCGCCACCCTGCTCCAGCAGGTCGCCGCCGGGCACCCGCCGGCAGCAACCTGACTCCGACCGAGGCGCCACGTCTCCGCACAGCTCAAACAGATCCGGCCAGCACCACTATTCGGGGGCAGCATGCTCGAGGTTGATCAGGTCGGGTTCCGGTACGGCTCCAAGCCAGTGCTCAGGGGCGTCAGCGCGACCTTCGAGCCGGGGGCGACTGTGCTCCTCGGCAGGAACGGCGCCGGCAAGACGACCCTGATCCGAATCCTGGCCGGCGCCGCCGCCCCCAGCGGCGGGCAGGTCCGGCTGAACGGCTCGGCTCAGGGCAGCCACAGCCGGGCAACCCGCGCCGCGCTGCGGCGCATCGGGTGGCTCCCGCAGACGTTCGGATTCCCGCCCCGAATGGCCACCGCAGAGTTCGTGGCGTACGCGGCCTGGCTGAAAGAGGTACCCGGCAGACAGCTGACCAGGCAGGTGGCTGACGCGTTGGCGACCACGGGCCTCAGCGAGCAGGCACGGAATCCTCTACAGACGCTCTCCGGTGGACAGCTACGTCGGGCCGGGCTGGCAGCGGCACTCGTCGCCGAGCCTGAGGTTCTCGTCCTCGACGAGCCCACGGCCGGCCTGGATCCCGAACAGCGGGACGCGTTCCACGGCCTGGTCCGACGCATTCGATCGGAGCGGGTGGTAGTGATCGCTACCCACCTGCTGGAGGACGTGGAGGCGCTGGCTGACCGGGTCGTCGTCATCGACCGGGGTAGCGTCCAGTGGACGGGCACCATCGACGATCTGGCCGGACTGTCGCAGCAGCAGGGCCTGTCGGCGCTCCGCGAAGGGTTTCAGATCATACTCGACCGGACCGTGTCGTGATCGTCTCCCGCCGTCTCGCAGCGGGACGGATCGCCCTCTTCCTCGGCGTCGCGGGGATCACCATCATCCAGGGCATCGCCTCGGTGGCGTCGAAGTCGCAACGGTGGTCCGGCCATTGGGCGAACAGCAGCGTCGTGATCGGCTGGGCAGGGGTGTGGGGCGCGTGCATCGCTGCCGGAGCCACCGCCCTGATCCTCGCGGCACCCCGCAGCCGCGGGTACGACGACCTGCTGCGTGCGTCGTCCCGATCCCAGGCTCGGATCCACCTCGCCGGCCTGGCCACGGTCGCGGCCGGGAGTTTGGCCGGCTACACCGTGGTGACTGGATACGTTGCCGCAGCGACCGCGACGAGCGCGACACACGGTGGACTCGACATCGTCGAACTGCTCCCGACTGCCGCGTCGGTGCCGCTGGCGGTGGGAATCGGCGCCCTCCTCGGGCGGCTGGCCCCGCCGAGGATCGCTCCGGTCGCGGCGGCCGTGGCCCCGTACCTGATCTACATGGCTGTGGTGTACGCCGAGGCGTACAGCGGCCAGATCGCGTACATGGATCTTTTGTGGACAGATCAGGTGGATCGCACCTACCTCAGGCTTCCGGCTGAGCTTCTGGTGTCCCGTGCAGTGCTCTGGATGATGCTCGGTGTCGCTCTGCTCGGCTTGTCGCTCCACGCGTTACGCCTCGCCTACGCCAGCGCCGTCGTAGCCAGCTTGTCCGCCGCCGTGGCGCTACTCTCCGTCGGTACGCGGATCGAAGTGCCGGCGGCGTACGCCGCTGCCTGCTCGGGTGAACAGCCACGGGTCTGCGTCGACCGGGCACACGACCACATTCTGCCCGAGTATCAACGGGAGATCGTCACATCCGTACAGCCGGTGCAAGGTCTGGATCTGTCCGCCATGGTCGTCGTGATGGACGAACACCTCGCCGTCCCAGGGGCGGACCTTCCCGGGTCCGGTCCCGACGCGCGGCGGGTCATCGTGCCCATCGTGAAGCGCAACACCTCGCCCGCGCATGAGATCGACTCTGCGACGCTCACCGCCAACGTCGGGTTCGCACTTTTCCTTGCGCCCTGCATGGCGAGGCCGACAGCAGCCGAAGACGTCGGGCTGACCACCGCCGCCGCGCTCTACCACTGGTGGCTCACCAGCCACGGTCTGCCGACCGACGGCACGAACTTTCCCGGCGAGCCGAGCCTCGACTCGATCCTGATCGAGAACGAGGAGGCGGCGCGTACCGCCGGCAGCTTCGTCCGGTTGGTCGAGGAGGAACGACAGGAATGGTTCAGCGAGTCGACCGAGTCGGTTCTGACCTGCACGGCCGTTCCGGCCCGGTGAGCCGTCCGCACCGAACCTCAGCTGCGTTCGCTCTCCGCGCATTTGCGACGGCGCGGGGCGTTACCGTCCGCGGGCTCGTCAGCTACGTGCTGATCTGGCTGTTCATCGCAACCGCATCACGGTTCACGGTCTCGGCCACCGGCCTGCAGTTCGCCCCGCCGGGCAGCGCGGCGTTGGACACGGTCGCCGTGATTCTCCTGCTCCTGCCAGCCGGTGTTCTCGCCGGCACGTTGACCTCCCGGACACCGCACCTGGAGGCGACCCGGTCCCGCAGTAGTCAGCCCGCACACGCGATCTGGGTGGTCGGCATCACCGGTGTAGGTCTGCTGAGCCCATGGCTCGCCTCCCCGTTGATCCATCCGTCCATCGACATTGTCGGCTTCTTCACGACCTGGTGCACCGTACTGGGCCTCTGGTGGGCCATCGCCCGTATCGGGCCGACGGTTCTCGCCCTAATCTGTACGTTCATCGTGCTCGCCGGATTCAGCACACCGGGACTCGTACCCTGGCACCTCAACATCGTCTACAACGTGGAGATCGGCGGCAGCGCCGCGCTCGTGGCCACAACCGCTCTCGGCTCAGGCACGATCCTGCAGGCACTACTCAGCCCGCCCCCGACTCGAGGAAGCGGCGGGCGTTGCCGCCACGTAGGGCGACCCGCTGGTCGGCGATGAGGAAGTCCGCCTTGTCGATCACCGCGCCGACCGGCCGCTCCCCCAATGGGTACGGGTAGTCGCTGCCCAGCAGCACCCGGTCGGCACCCATCGTGTCGACCAGCAGCCGCAGCGCCGCCGGGTCGAACACCACCGAATCGACGTAGAACCGGTCCAGGTAGTGGCTCGGCGGGTGCGCCGACCGGCCCCGTACCACGTCGCCCCGGCGGTGCCAGGCGTTGTCGGCGCGGCCCAGCCAGAACGGGAAGCTGCCGCCGCCGTGCGCGAAGCAGATCCGCAGCGTACGGGGCAGCTGGTCGAAGCCGCCGCCGAGGATCAGCGCCAGGATCGACAGGTGGGTCTCGGCAGGCATGCCGGACAGCCAGCGGGCCATCCACCGGTCCAGCCGTGGCCCGTCCGGCATGTCCCACGGGTGGACGAACACCGGCGCGCCGACGTCGGCGCAGTGTCGCAGGAAGGCGACGATGCCGGCGTCGTCGAGGTCACGGTCACCGACGTGGTTGCCGATCTCCACCCCGGCGTGGCCAGCGGCCAGGCAACGGTCCAGCTCGGCGCAGGCGGCGTCCGGGTCCTGCAACGGCACCTGGCAGAACGGCACCAGCCGGCCACCACCGGCGGCGGTGACCTCAAGGGTCAGGTCGTTGAAGATCCGGGCCACCTTGACCGCCTGGTCGGCCGGTCGGTCGTAGGCGAAGAAGACCGGCGTCGGCGAGACCACCTGCACGTCGACCCCGTCGACATCCATGTCGGACAGCCGGGTGGCCGGATCCCAGGTCTGCGGGCCGACCGGCCGGAACTCCGTCTGACCCACCATGATCATGGCGGCGCGTTCGGAGTCGACCCGCAGCCACGGCCAGCCGGTTCCGCCGCAGGCGGCGGCGAGATCCGGCCAGCCCCTGGGCACCAGGTGGGTGTGGACGTCGATGGTCTGCCCGGCGTCGGTCACGGCGACGATCAGCCCTTGCCCGGGTGCAGGGCACCGCACTTGTCGCAGGTACGCGCGGCTTCGTCGCCGTAGAAGGCGGTGAAGACCGGCGGCAGGTCGGCGACGATGTCGCGCACCTGCAGCTCCACCTCGTGCACCAGGTTGCCGCAGTCGAGGCAGTACCACTGAAACTTCTCCAGGGTGCCCTCCTCGCGGACCCGTTCGATGACCACCCCGATCGAGCCGGCTTCGGGGCGTTGCGGCGAGTGCGGCACGAATCCGGGCAGCACCCACATCTGGCCTTCCCGGATGTGTACGGTCTGCGGCCCGTCGTCGGTCATCAGGTTGACGTGCATGTTCCCTTTGACCTGGTAGAAGAACTCCTCGTACGGGTCGACGTGGAAGTCGGTGCGCTGGTTGGGGCCGCCGACGACCTGCACGATGAAATCGTCGCCGGTGGGGAACAGCTGCTTGTTGTTCACCGGCGGCTTGAGCAGATGCTCGTTCTCACTGACCCAGTTGGGAAAGTTGACCGGTTCGGCGATGTCGCTCACGGGTGTCACTCCTTCCGGGTAGGGGCGTCGGCCGGTGCCACGGCGACGGCCTGGATCTCGATGAGCAGGTGCGGGTGCGGCAGTTGGTGCACGGCGACGG